>NZ_LZKC01000347.1:0-39402 GCF_001672685.1 Mycobacterium sp. E2462 | reverse complement strand
CGCTCCAGGTGCGCTACGCGGCGCGCCGCGGGGTCCGCGCCGCGCCACCGCCGCGGTCGGCCTCCCATCGGCGCGCGGCCGAGCCGTTGTCGCTGTGAGGCGGGCACTTACCCGGTCACCTCCGGAACGGGACGCGTGGGGCGCCTGTGGTGAGCCCCCCGCGCGGGCGGCGACGGCTTCTGAGCGGCGCGGCGCGGGCGGCGCGGGCGGCTCGGCGGGGGTTTGTCGCTACGAGGCGGGCACTTCGCCAACCACTTCCCGACCGGTCCACCACGCCCGCGACCTCCCCGGCCCTACGATGGCGCCGTGACGAAACTCGCGATCATCTACTACTCCGCCACCGGCCACGGCACCACGATGGCGCGCCGCGTCGCCGCCGCGGCGCAGGCCACCGGCGCCGAGGTGCGGGTCCGCCCCGTCGCCGAAACCCTGCCTCCGGAGTCGTTCGCGCACAATCCCGCGTGGACGGCGAATTACGAAGCCACCAAAGACCTTCCGGCCGCGACCGGCGACGACATCGTCTGGGCGGACGCCGTCATCTTCGGCTCGCCGACGCGCTTCGGCTCCCCCGCAGCGCAATTGCGCGCCTTCCTGGACTCCCTGGGTGGCCTGTGGGCGCAGGGCAAGCTCGCCGACAAGGTGTACGCCGCGTTCACGTCGTCGAACACGCTGCACGGGGGCCAGGAGACGACACTGACCTCGCTCTACACCACGCTGATGCACTTCGGCGGCATCATCGTCCCGCCCGGCTACACCGACCCGCTGAAATTCGTCGACGGCAACCCCTATGGAGCCAGCCTGCTCACCACCCACGACAACATCGACGAATTCGATGACGCCACCAACGACGCGCTGGACCACCTGGCCCGCCGCGTGGTGACCATCGCCGGCCGCCTGGCGGCCTAGCCGCGAACGCGAAATCGACGCCAGCGCGGCGGTATCTCGAAAGTCCGCGCGCTGACGTCGATCTCGACGAAGTACCGAAGGATCTAAGCGGTCTCGGTGATCGGGCGGTCCACCCAGCTCATCAGGTCGCGCAGCTTCTTGCCGGTGACCTCGATGGGGTGCTCGGCGTTTTCCTTACGCAGCGCCTCGAGCTGCTTGTTGCCGCCCTCGACGTTGGCGACCAGCTTCTTGGTGAAGCTGCCGTCTTGGATGTCGCGCAGGATCTCGCGCATCCGCTCCTTGGTGCCGGCGTCGATGACGCGCGGGCCCGACAGGTAGCCGCCGAACTCCGCGGTGTCGGACACCGAGTAGTTCATCCGGGCGATGCCGCCCTCGTACATCAGGTCGACGATCAGCTTGAGCTCGTGCAGCACCTCGAAGTACGCCATCTCCGGCGGATAGCCCGCCTCGACCATCACATCGAAACCGACCTTCACCAATTCCTCTGTGCCGCCGCACAACACGGCCTGCTCACCGAACAGGTCGGTCTCCGTCTCGTCCTTGAAGGTGGTCTTGATGACACCGGCCCGGGTGCCGCCGATCGCCTTGGCGTAGGACAGCGCCAGCGCCTCGCCCTCGCCGTTGGGGTCCTGGTCGACAGCGATCAGGGCGGGCACGCCCTTGCCGTCGACGAACTGCCGGCGCACCAGGTGGCCGGGGCCCTTCGGGGCGACCATCGCGACGGTCACGTTCGCCGGCGGCTTGATCAAGTCGAAGTGAATGTTGAGGCCGTGCCCGAAGAACAGCGCGTCGCCGTCTTTGAGGTTGGGCTCGATTTCGTTCTTGAAGATGTCGGCCTGCGCGGTGTCGGGCGCCAGCAGCATGATGACGTCGGCCCACTTGGCGACCTCGGCCGGGGTGTCGACCTCCAGCCCCTGCTCTTCGACCTTGGCGCGGGACTTCGAGCCCTCCTTCAGGCCGACGCGCACCTGCACGCCCGAGTCGCGCAGGCTCAGCGAATGGGCATGCCCCTGACTGCCGTAGCCGATCACACCGACCTTGCGGCCCTGGATGATCGACAGGTCGGCGTCGTCGTCATAGAACAGCTCTAATGCCTCGGTTGGCACTTCGATTTCTCCTTTGTGTTTATTGGCGAATAACTACTTAGCGAAAAATCACTTGGCGGTGCCGATTCCCCGCGGACCGCGCGACAACGACACCACACCCGATTCGACGATCTCGCGGATGCCGAACGGCTCCAGCACCCGCAGCAGCGCCTCGATCTTGCCGCGGTCGCCCGTCGCCTCGATGGTCAGGGCCTCGGGCGAGACGTCGATGACCTTGGCGCGGAACAGGTTCACCGCCTCGATCACCTGGCTGCGGCTGCCCGCGTCGGCGCGCACCTTGATCAGCGCCAGTTCGCGAGACACCGCGTTGCCCTCTTCGAGCTCAACGATTTTGATGACGTTGATCAGCTTGTTGAGCTGCTTGGTGATCTGCTCGAGCGGAGTCTCCTCGGCCGAGACGACGATGGTCATCCGGGACATGTTCTTCGTCTCGGTGCCGCCGACGGCCAACGACTCGATGTTGAAGCCGCGGCGCGAGAACAATGCGGCGATGCGGGCGAGCACACCGGGCTTGTCCTCCACCAACACCGACAGCGTGTGCGTTTTTGCTCCGGTCATCAGGCGTGCCCTTCGCTCTCGTCGTCGAACAGCGGGCGGATGCCGCGCGCGGCCTGGATCTCGTCGTTGCTGGTGCCGGCCGCCACCATCGGCCAGACCTGCGCGTCGGCACCGACGATGAAGTCGATCACCACCGGGCGGTCGTTGATGGCGCGCGCCTGGTTGATCGCGGCCTCGACGTCTTCCTCACGCTCACAACGGATTCCGACGCAGCCGAGCGCCTCGGCGAGCTTGACGAAGTCGGGGATGCGCCGCGAGTGGGTGGCCAGATCCGTTTGGGAGTACCGCTCCTCGTAGAACAGCGTCTGCCATTGGCGCACCATGCCCAGGTTGCCGTTGTTGATCAGCGCCACCTTGATCGGGATGCCCTCGACGGCGCAGGTGGCCAGTTCCTGGTTGGTCATCTGGAAGCAGCCGTCGCCGTCGATCGCCCACACCTCGGCCTCGGGCCGCGCCATCTTCGCGCCCATGGCAGCCGGAACGGCGAAGCCCATGGTGCCGAGCCCGCCGGAATTCAGCCAGGTGCGCGGCTTTTCGTAGGAGATGAACTGTGCGGCCCACATCTGGTGCTGGCCGACGCCGGCCACGTACACCGCGTCGGGCCCGGCGATCTCGCCGAGCTTGGAGATGACGTATTCCGGGCTCAGGCTGCCGTCGCTCTGCGGCCCGTAGCTCAGCGGGTAGGTGGACTGGACCTGGTCCAGGTAGGCCCACCACTCGGTCATGTCGACGGCACCCGGGATCTCGCGCTGGCGCAGCATGGCGATCAGCTCGGTGATGACGGCTTTGACGTCGCCGACGATGGGCACGTCCGCGTGGCGGTTCTTGCCGATCTCGGCCGGGTCGATGTCGGCGTGAATGACCTTGGCCTCCGGGGCAAACGTCTCGAGCTTGCCCGTCACCCGGTCGTCGAAGCGGGTGCCCAACGCGATCAGCAGGTCGCTGCGCTGCAACGCCGCCACCGCGGCGACGGTGCCGTGCATGCCGGGCATGCCGAGGTGCTGGCGGTGGCTGTCCGGGAACGCACCGCGCGCCATCAGCGTGGTGACGACGGGGATACCGGTCAGCTCGGCCAGTTCGAGCAGCTGCTCGGTCGCCTCCCCGCGAATGACGCCGCCGCCGACGTAGAGCACCGGTTTGCGGGCGGCCGCGATCAGCTTGGCGGCCTCCCGGATCTGCCGGCCGTGCGGCTTGGTGTTGGGCTTGTAGCCGGGCAGGTCCAGCCGCGGCGGCCAGCTGAACGTGCACTGGGCCTGCAGCACGTCCTTGGGGATGTCGACGAGCACCGCGCCCGGGCGGCCCGACGCCGCAATGTAGAACGCCTCGGCGAGCACCTGCGGGATCTCGTCGCCGGAGCGGACGAGGAAGTTGTGCTTGGTGATCGGCATCGTGATGCCGGAGATGTCGGCCTCCTGGAAGGCGTCCGTGCCGATCAGCGAGCGACCGACCTGGCCGGTGACCGCGACCACGGGGATCGAGTCCATCTGGGCGTCGGCCAGCGGCGTCACCAGGTTCGTCGCGCCGGGGCCCGAGGTGGCCATCATCACGCCGACCTTGCCGGTGGCGTGGGCGTAGCCGCTGGCCGCGTGGCCGGCGCCCTGCTCGTGGCGGACCAGCACATGGCGCAGCTTCTTGGAGTCGAACAACGGGTCATACACGGGCAGCACGGCGCCGCCCGGGATCCCGAAGATGACCTCGACGCCGAGCTCCTCCAACGAGCGGATCACCGACTGTGCGCCGGTAAGTTGCTCGGGCGCAACACGTTTCGGGTGACTGGTGGGGGCGGCCGCGGGTGTTTCCGCCGCGTCCGTGGCGATGTCGGCGGCGCGCTGCGGCTCGGTGGCGTGCGACCTGGTGGGAGCGCTCACTGTGGTTCGGTGTCCTTATTCACTCTGGGAGTCTCGCTGGGGGCAACAAAAAACCCCCGACAGCTCTTCTGCTGCACGAGGGTTGCGCGTTGGTGGATAGCTGAAATGCTGACGAGCTAGTCAGGCACCAACGCGCCGACTAATTACTACGAGCATCCCGGGCTGTCCGGCGGTATCCATAACGTCCGACGGTAGCCTTCGCACAGCTCAGCCGTCAAATCCCGGCCCTTCGCCGGGGGCCGCCCGGGTCACGGCGGATGAAATGATGGGCGGGTGGCTACCGGTTCACCCTCCCCAACGCCGTCCCAGACGCCCGTCGTCATCAGGGTGTCCCCGATGGCCCACCTGGCCGTCGGCTTCCTGACGTTGGGGTTGCTGATCCCGCTGACCGTGTGGGCGCCGTCGGCGGTGCTGCTGGTGATCCCGGTGGTGTTGTCGGCGATGATCGTGCGGTTGCGCACCGTCGCCGACGATGCCGGCGTCACGGTGCGCACGTTGCTGGGCAGCCGCCGCCTGGCCTGGGGCGACATCGACGGCCTGCGTTTTCACCGCGGGTCGTGGGCGCGGGCGCGCCTGAAGAGCGGCGCCGAGGTGCGGTTACCCGCGGTCACCTTTGCGACGCTGCCGCAGCTGACCAAGGCCAGCGCGGGTCGCGTGCCGAATCCCTACGAGTGACGCCCGCGGAGGTCAGCCGATCGGGTTGACCCCGTTGAGCAGCACCCACACCCCGACGCCGGCTGCGATGCCGGCCAGCAGGGCGACGAAGGAGCCGATGAAGGGGCGGTGCGCCCAGCCCCGGCCGGCGTCCAGGCCGTAGCGGCCGGGTCCGGACAGGATGACCGCGACGGCCATCACGATGAGGGTGAGCTGGTATTCGTGCCCGTCGGGCAGAAAGTACGTGAAGGTGTGGGTGTGCGGCCGCGCCGAGACGGTGGCCAGCAGGCCGTTGATCAGGAACGCCAGCGCGCCCGCCGCCGCCACCGGCGTGAACAGGCCGAGGACCAGCAGCACGCCCGCCACGGTCTCGCCGCCGGCGCTGACGTAGGCGAGGATGTCGGCATGCTGATAGCCGACGTCGGACAGTGAGTTTTTGAAGCCGGTGACGCCCGCGCCGCCCCACCAGCCGAACAGCTTCTGCAGTCCGTGGGCGATGAGCACCGCGCCGAGCCCGACCCGCAGGACCAGCAAACCGAGGTGCTGGGTGCCGCGGCGACCGAATTCGTGCACCCGGTCGTGGTGTTCGTCCGCGTCGACGTCGGCGGAATCGACGGCGGTGTGCCGCGATACCGACTGCGGCTGGACATAGGGCAGCGGCTCCTGCTGATCGAGCGCGTGGTAGCCGGCGGCCCCCGAGCCCGCCACGGCGGCGTGGTGGCCATAGGGGATGACGGTGGTGGTTCCGGTGCTGGGGTGGAAATCACCGGGGTAACCGATGGGCGTCAGATCATCTTCGGGATCGACCAGGCGCGCAGAGACGGGGCGTCCCGGAATCGGCTCGGAAGCTTCGCCGGGCCGCTGCCAAGGTGCGTCATTCGGTTGACTGCTCACGGGTGTCAGGGTAAGGGCATTCGCCCCTAGATTGGGGATTTGAGCGGCGCTTTCGCCAGGCAATCGGCGGTTTGCCCGCCAAACGGGGCCCAAATCACCGCGCGGGGGCGTCCCGGGGGCCGAAATGGCGCCGTCGGCCGCCGCCGACGGCCGTCCTGACGGGACGTGTGTGGCGGCGCCGCCGCCGGTATCCGTAGCCTTGCGGTCATGCGACTTGGGCGATCGAGGCGGTCGATTCGGCGCGGATTCACCGCGCTGTGTGCGGTCGCGCTGCTCTCGAGCGGTTGCGCCCGGTTCAACGACGCCCAGTCGCAACCGTTCACCACGGCGCCGGAGCTCAAGCCGCAACCCAGTTCGACCCCGCCCCCGCCGCCGCCGTTGCCGCCGACGCCGTTCCCCAAGGCCTGCCCGGCGCCCGGCGTGATGCAGGGCTGCCTGGAGAGCACCAGCGGCCTGATCATGGGTCCCGACAGCAAAACCGCGTTGGTTGCCGAGCGCACCACGGGCGCGGTCAAGGACATCTCGGTGAGCGCCGAACCCAAGATGAAGATGGTGATCCCGGTCGACCCGTCGGGCGACGGCGGCCTGATGGACATCGTGCTGTCGCCGACCTACCCGCAAGACCGCCTCATGTACGCCTACATCAGCACCCCGACCGACAACCGGGTGATCCGGGTGGCCGACGGCGACATCCCCAAAGACATCTTGACCGGAATCCCCAAGGGCGCCACCGGCAACGCCGGGGCGCTGACCTTCACCAGCCCCACGACCCTGGTGGTGTTGACGGGCGACGCGGGCAACCCGGCTCTGGCTGCGGACCCGAAGTCGTTGGCGGGCAAGGTGTTACGCATCGAGCAGCCGACCACCATCGGTCAGGCACCGCCTACGACGGCGCTGTCCGGCGTCGGCTCCGGTGGCGGCTTGTGCATCGACCCCGTCGACGGCTCGCTCTACGTCGCCGACCGCACCCCGACGGCGGACCGGTTGCAGCGCATCACCAAGACCTCGGACGTGTCGACGGTGTGGACCTGGCCGGACAAGCCGGGGGTGGCGGGCTGCGCGGCGATGGACGGGACCGTGCTCGTCAACCTGATCAACACCAAGATGACCGTCGCGGTCCGGCTGGCGCCGGCGACCGGGGCGGTCACCGGTGAACCCGACGTCGTCCGCAAGGACACGCATGCGCACGTCTGGGCGTTGCGGATGTCCCCGGACGGCAACGTGTGGGGCGCGACGGTCAACAAGACCGCCGGCGACGCCGAGAAACTCGACGACGTGGTGTTCCCGCTGTTCCCGCAGGGCGGCGGGTTCCCCCGCAACAGCGACGACAAGAGCTGAGCGGCAAGGACTTTCGCGCTAGCCCTGCCCGCAGGCGGCCAGGACCAGTTCGCGGACCCGCGCCGCGTCGGCCTGGCCGCGGGTAGCCTTCATCACCGCGCCGACGATCGCGCCGGCCGCGGCCACCTTGCCGCCGCGAATCTTCTCCGCGACGTCGGGGTTGGCTGCCAGCGCCTCGTCGACCGCGGCCTGGGTCACCGAGTCGTCGCGCACCAGGGCTAGGCCGCGGGCGGTCATGACCTCGTCGGGCTCACCCTCGCCGGCCAGTACGCCCTCCACGACCTGGCGGGCCAGCTTGACCGACAGCTTGCCCTCGTCGACCAGCGCCACCACCGCGGCCACCTGCGCCGGGGTGATGGCCAGTCCGTCCAATGCCACGCCGGCCTCGTTGGCCTTTTGCACCAAGAAGTTGCCCCACCACGCGCGGGCCTGCTCGCTGGACGCGCCGTGTGTGACCGTCTCGGCGACCAATTCGACGGCGCCGGCGTTGACCAGGTCGCGCATCACCTCGTCGGAGACGCCCCACTCCTGCTGAATTCGCTTGCGGCTCAACCAGGGCAGCTCGGGGATGGTTTCGCGCAGCCGCTCGACGAGCTCGCGGCTGGGCGCGACGGGCTCCAGGTCGGGTTCGGGGAAGTAGCGGTAGTCCTCGGCGGTCTCCTTGACGCGGCCCGGGCTGGTGTAGCCGCCGGTCTCGTGGAAGTGCCTGGTCTCCTGGATGATTCGGCCACCGGATGCCAGCACCGCGGCCTGCCGCTGCATCTCGTAGCGCACGGCGACCTCGACGCTTTTCAGCGAGTTGACGTTCTTGGTTTCGGTGCGGGTGCCGAACTCGACCGTGCCGATCGGCCGCAGGGACACGTTGGAGTCGCAGCGCATCGAGCCCTGGTCCATGCGCACGTCGGATACGCCCAACCCGCGCAACAGGTCCCGCAGGGCCGTCACGTAGGCGCGGGCGATCTGCGGGGCCCGCTCCCCCGCGTTCTGGATCGGCTTGGTGACGATCTCGATCAGGGGAACGCCGGCGCGGTTGTAATCGATCAACGACGTCGTGGCGCCGTGGATCCGGCCGGTCTCGCTGCCCAAGTGGGTCAGCTTGCCGGTGTCCTCCTCCATGTGCGCCCGCTCGATCTCGACGCGCCAGGTGCTGCCGTCGTCAAGCGGGGCGTCCAGATAACCGTTGATGGCGATCGGCTCGTCGTACTGGGAGATCTGGTAGTTCTTCGGCTGATCCGGGTAGAAGTAGTTCTTGCGCGCGAACCGGCACCACGGCACGATCTCGCAGTTGAGCGCCAGCCCGATCCGGATGGCCGACTCCACGGCGGCCTGGTTGACCGTCGGCAGCGAGCCGGGCAGGCCAAGGCAGATCGGGCACACCTGCGTGTTGGGTTCGGCGCCGAAAGTGGTGGCGCAGCCACAGAACATCTTGGTGGCGGTGGACAACTCGACGTGCACCTCGAGCCCGAGCACCGGATCGAAGCGGGTGAGGACCTCGGCGTAGGGCATGAGATCGGCGTCGGCAGCAACACTCATGCCGCCGATCCTAATGGTGATCGCGAGCGCCGCGAAGCGGGGCGACGCGGGGCGAAGCGGGTCAGCCGAAGAACGCGACGGCGTCGTCGTAGCGGCTTTGCGGCACCAGCTTGAGCTGGCGCACGGCGTCGGCCAGCGGCACGCGGCCGATGTCTTGCCCCCGCAACGACACCATCTGCCCGTACTCCCCCGCGTGCGCGGCGTCGGCGGCGTTGACGCCGAACCGGGTGGCCAGCACCCGGTCGTACGCGGTGGGTGTCCCGCCGCGCTGGACGTGGCCGAGCACGGTGACCCGGACGTCCTTGTTGATCCGCTTCTCCACCTCGGCGCCGAGCTGGGCCGCGACGCCGGTGAACTTCTCGTGGCCGAACTCGTCGATCCCGCCCTCGCGCAACGAGATCGAGCCCGCGATGGGTTTGGCGCCCTCGGCGACCACACAAATGAAGTGTGAATCCCCGCGCTGGAAGCGGCGTTTGACCAGGCGACATACCTCTTCGACGTCGAAGGGCTGTTCGGGAATCAGCGTCATGTGGGCGCCCGAGGCCAGGCCCGCGTTGAGCGCGATCCAACCGGCGTGGCGGCCCATCACCTCCACCAGCATCACGCGCTGATGGGATTCGGCGGTGCTGTGCAACCGGTCGATCGCGTCGGTGGCCACCGTCAACGCCGTGTCGTGGCCGAAAGTCACGTCGGTGCAATCAATGTCGTTGTCGATCGTCTTGGGCACGCCCACCACGGGCACGTTCTCCTCGGAGAGCCAGTGCGCGGCCGTCAGGGTGCCCTCGCCGCCGATCGGGATGAGGACGTCGATGCCGTTGTCGTCGAGGGTCTGCTTGATCTGGTCCAGCCCGGCGCGCAACTTGTCCGGATGCACCCGCGCGGTGCCCAGCATGGTGCCGCCCTTGGCCAGCAGCCGGTCGTTGCGGTCGTCGTTCTGCAGCTGCACGCGCCGGTTCTCCAGCAGCCCGCGCCACCCGTCCTGGAAGCCGACCACCGACGAGCCGTAGCGGGAGTCACACGTACGCACCACCGCCCGGATGACGGCGTTGAGGCCGGGACAGTCGCCGCCGCCGGTGAGAACTCCGATCCGCATCCCCTCATCTTGCCCTGCCGGTCGCCGGCAGCGCAGCGAAAGCTCAGACGGCCGAGGGCAACGCCCCCCGAGCGGCCTCGTACGCCGCGCCCACCCGGTAGAGGCGGTCGTCGGCCAGCGCGGGCGCCATGATTTGCAGCCCCACCGGCAGACCGTCGTCCGGCGACAGGCCCGACGGCACGGACATGCCGCAATGCCCGGCCAGGTTCAGCGGCAGCGTGCACAAGTCGAACAGGTACATGGCCAGCGGGTCGTCGACCTTCTCGCCCAGCCCGAACGCCGTGGTCGGGGTGGCCGGCGAGACGACCACGTCCACCGATTCATACGCCCGGTCCAGGTCGCGGGCGATCAGCGTGCGCACCTTCTGCGCCTGGTTGTAGTAGGCGTCGTAGTACCCGGCCGACAGGGCGTAGGTGCCGATCATGATGCGGCGCTTGACCTCCGGCCCGAAACCGGCGGCGCGGGTCAGCGCCATCACCTCCTCGGCGCTGTGCGTCCCGTCGTCGCCGACCCGCAGCCCGTAGCGCATCGCGTCGAAGCGGGCCAGGTTGCTCGACACCTCCGACGGCAGGATGAGGTAGTAGGCGGCCAGCGCGTGTTCGAAGTGCGGGCAATCGACTTCACTCACCTCGGCGCCCAGGCTGGACAGCTGCTCGACGGCGGCCTCGAAGGAGGCCAGCACCCCCGGCTGGTAACCCTCGCCGCGCAGCTGCTTGACCACCCCGACCCGCACGCCCTGCAGGTCGCCCGCGGCGCCCGCGCGGGCTGCGGCGACGACGTCGGGCACGGGCGCGTCGACGGAGGTGGAGTCCAGCGGGTCGTGGCCGGCAATCACCTGGTGCAGCAGCGCGGTGTCGAGCACGGTGCGCGCGCACGGGCCGCCCTGATCCAGCGACGACGCGCACGCCACCAGCCCGTAGCGGGACACGGTGCCGTAGGTGGGCTTGACACCGACCGTCGCGGTCAGCGCGGCCGGCTGGCGGATCGAGCCGCCGGTGTCGGACCCGATGGCCAACGGGGCCTGGAAGGCGGCCAGCGCCGCCGCGCTGCCGCCACCGGAGCCCCCCGGCACGCGTTCGACGTTCCACGGGTTGCGGGTGGGGCCGAAGGCCGAGTTTTCGGTCGAGCTGCCCATCGCGAACTCGTCCATGTTGGTCTTGCCCAGAATCGGGATGCCGGCGGCGCGCAGCCGCGTGGTGACGGTGGCGTCGTAGGGCGAGCGCCAGCCCTCGAGGATTTTCGATCCGCAGGTGGTGGGCATGTCGGTGGTGGTGAACACGTCCTTGAGCGCGAGCGGCACCCCGGCCAGCGGCGACGGCAACCGTTCGCCCGCGGCCACCGCCTCGTCGACGACGGCCGCCGCGGCAAGCGCCTCGTCCGCGGCGACGTGCAGGAAGGCGTGGTAGCGATCGTCGGTCGCGGCGATCTGGTCCAGGCACGCCTGGGTGAGCTCGACCGAGGACAACTCCTTGGCGGCGATCCGGGCGGCCAGCGTCGCGGCGTCGGACCGGACGATGTCGTTCACTCGCTGTCCCCCAGGATCTGCGGCACCGCGAACCGGCCGTCGGCCGCCTCGGGCGCCTGGTCCAGCGCCTCGGCCTGCGTCAGGCACGGGGCCGGCTCGTCGGGGCGGGTGACGTTGACGCTCTTGAGCGGGTTGTCGGTCGCTTCGACGCCGGTGACGTCGACCGCCTGCACCTGGCTGACGTGGGTCAGGATGGCGTCGAGCTGCCCGGCGAAGCTGTCGAGTTCGCCGTCGGTCAACGCCAGCCGGGACAGCCGGGCCAGGTGCGCCACCTCGTCGCGGGAGATCTGGGACACGAGCGCAAAGCCTATCGGGATCGGGCCCGCGAACGTGAAGCTGGCCGCACGCTCGGCGCCCAGCGTGAAGCTAACCGCACGCTCGACGGGAACGGCCCGCTCATCGCGACGCCGCGCTCACGCAGGCACCCTGTCGAGCAGGCTGTTGTAGATGGCGATGATCTTCTGGGTCTGCAGCGACTGCCGGCCGGCGTCGCGGTGGGCGGTGACCACCCGGGTCATCCGGCGCAGCGTGTCGCGGTCCTCGGCGAGGGCGCGGATCGCCGCCGCCAGCGCGTCGGGCGACGGGTCGGCGGCCAGGACACCGCCGCCGTCGGGCACCGTCTCCCCCAGCGCGGGATCGCAATAGATCACGGGCAGCGACATCGCGACCGCCTCCAGCAGGACGAGTCCCTGGGTGTCGAAGTCGTAGGACGTGAATAGCAGCGCGTCACCCGACTTCATCGCGACCAGGCAGTCCTCGCGGTCGACGCGGCCGTGCAGGCGCACCCGGTGCGAGAGGCCGGCGGCGTCGATCCTCTTGCGCATCGACGGCTCGAGGTGGCCTTCGCCGTAGATGTCGAGCGTGCAGCCGTCGACCCGGGCGACGGCTTCGAGCGCGGCCAGGGCCCGCTTCTCCGACGACAGGCGCCCGCACCAGATCAGCCGCAGCGGCGCACCGTCCGACGGGGCGGCCACGTCGACTTGCCGGGCCCGGTCGATGACGTCGTCGTCGACGCCGTTGGAGATCGCCGAGATCGGCCGGCTGACCCCGCGGCGGGCCAACGTCTGCGCGAAGTGTCGCGTCGGCGTGATCTCGTGGTCGACGGCCTGCGCGTGGGCCACCATCAGGCGCCAGGCCAGCCGCGAAGCCGCGGTCTCCTTCGCCGGGGTCAGGGTGAAGTCCGGCGAGATGTGCCGCTTCTGCATCTGGGCGAACAGCAGCGCCAGCGGCAGCGGCGTGGCGGTGGCTTGCTCGAAGTACACGTCGAAGCGCGTGTGCTTGGTCTGCACCACCGGGACGCCGTGCCGGCGCGCGGCCGCCACGCCCGCGATCGCGACGCCGAGGTCGCCCTGCGTGTGCACGATGTCGATGGGCGCCCGGGTGTGAAACGCCTTATCGATGATCGCGCGATTGGTCTTGGACGGCCACACGAAGACGAAGTCGTCGTGGCGGCCCAATGCGCGCATCAGTGGGGCGACCAACGGCACGGGCTTGAGTTCGACCACGCCGGGGTCCCGATCGACCGAGTGGGCCATCGGCGCGGTGAAGACGGTGACCTGGTGCCCGCACTGCTCCAGCGCACGACGCTGAGTGGCCACCGATACCTGCGTCCCGCCGAGACTGTCGGGGTGGAGGTCGGTGAAGAGGGCGACATGCATCAAGGGACTCCAGAAGTTAGGTCGGTTGGGCGCTCATCGGCGCTGGTCAACGGCGTACGACCTGACGCGTTCGCTGATCGCGCGGAAAGGTCAAGTAGCCGCAGCCGCCATCCTACTGAGCGCCACGCCGCCGGGCGGTCGGTCGCCGGTGAGCGCGGGTCGTGAGGGGTTGTGCGGAAATGCCACGCGCGCCGCACTGTGCGACAGTGTTGGCCGTGCCGTCGTATCTGTTACGCATCGAGCTCGTCGACCGCCCGGGCAGCCTGGGGTCGCTGGCCGTGGCGCTCGGGTCGGTGGGCGCGGACATCTTGTCGCTCGACGTCGTGGAACGCAGCTCCGGATACGCGATCGACGACCTGGTCATCGAGCTGCCGCCGGGGGCGATGCCCGACACCCTGATCACGGCCGCCGAGTCGCTGTCCGGGGTGCGCGTGGACAGCGTGCGCCCGCACACCGGCCTGCTGGAGGCGCACCGCGAGCTGGAGCTGCTCGACCACGTCGCGGCAGCCGAGGACAACGCGACGCGGTTGCAGGTGCTCGCCGACGAGGCGCCCAAGGTGCTGCGGGTCAGCTGGTGCACGGTGATCCACGGCGGCGACGGACTCCTCGAGCGGCTGGCCGGCAGCCCCGGCGCCCCCGAGACGCGGGCCGACTCGGCCCCCTGGCTGCCGATCGAGCACGCCGTCACGCTGGACAACACCGCCGACTGGGTGCCGCAGGCGTGGCGCGACATGGACACGACGATGGTCGCCGCCCCGCTGGGCGACGCGCACACCGCGGTGATCCTGGGCCGCCCCGGCCCCGAGTTCCGGCCGTCGGAGGTGGCCCGGCTGGGTTACCTGGCCGGCATCATCGCCACGATGCTGCGCTGAGTCAGCGCACGGCCGCCGGTTCGGGGGTGGGGGCCACCGCCTCGTCGTCGTCCTCCCACAGCAGCAGCTGACGCACCGCCGGGCGCGGCCCGTAGGGCCGCAGCATCGTGCTGGCCGGGCGTGGGCGCACCCGTTGCGGCCACCAGAACCAGCGGCCCAACAGCGTCGCCACGGACGGCGTCATGAACGACCGCACGATCAGCGTGTCGAACAGCAGCCCCAGGCCGATCGTCGTGCCGATCTGCCCAAGCACCTGGAAGCCGCTGAACACGAAGGCGCACATGGTGAGCGCGAAGACGAGCCCGGCGGAGGTGACCACCGAGCCGGACCCGGCCATGGCGCGGATGACGCCGGTCTTCAAGCCGGCGTGGATCTCTTCGCGGAACCGCGAGATCAGCAGCAGGTTGTAGTCGGATCCCACCGCCAGCAGCAAGATGACGGCCAGCGCCAGCACCACCCAGTACAGCTGGATGCCGAGCATGTACTGCCACACCAGCACGGATAACCCGAACGACGCACCCAACGACAGCGCCACCGTGCCGACGATGACCAGCGCGGCGATCAGGCTGCGCGTGATGATCATCATGATGAGCAGGATGAGGCTGAGCGCCGCGAACGCCACGATCATCAGGTCGTACTTGGCGCCGTCCTGGATGTCCTTGTACGTCGCGGCGGTCCCGCCGAGGTAGACCTTGGCGTCGGCCAGCGGCGTGCCCTTCAAGGATTCGTGCGCGGCCTTGGTGATCGGGTCGATGTGCGAAATGCCCTGCGGCGTCGCGGGATCGCCGTCATGGGTGACGATCATCCGCACGGCCTTGCCGTCGGGCGACAGGAACAGTTTCAGGCCGCGCTTGAAGTCGGGGTTGCTGAACACCTCGGGCGGCAGGTAGAAGGTGTCGTCGTTCTTGGCGGCGTCGAACGCGCGCCCCAGCGCCGTCGCGTTGTCGATCGCGGCCGCCGTCTGCGCGTAGATACCCGACAGGGTGGCGTAATTGGCCAGTGTCAGATCGCGATTGGTCTGCTGGCTGGCGATCTGCGGCGGTATCAGCCCCACGAGTTGGGGCTGGAGCGCGTCCAGCTTGTCCAGGGTGGCCGTCAGGTTCTCGAATTTCTCGGTGAGCTGGTCGATCCCGTCGAGGGCGTCGAACAGCGACCGGAACGCGAAGCAGATCGGGATGTCGTAACAGTGTTTCTCCCAATAGAAATAGGAGCGGACCGGCCGGAAGAAGTCGTCGAAGTTGGCGATCTTGTCGCGCAGGTCCTTGATCGTGTCGATCGTGTCGTGGAAGTTCTGCGCCTCGTCGTGGGTGCTGTCGGCGAGCTGCTGCTGCAAGACGTACTGCTGTTTCAAGATGTTGATCGTCTTGCCCAGTTCGCCGGCCTGGCGCAGCAGGTCGTCGGCCCGATCCCGCTGGTAGGTAAGGTTTTCCTGCTGGGCGGCGCTTTGATTGCTCACCACGAACGCCAGCGAGCTGTGGTCGAGCGGGGTGCCCAGCGGTCGAGTGATGGTCTGCACCTGGGCGACGCCGGGGACGTGGAAGACGCCTTTGGCCACCCTGTCGATCACCAGCATGTCGGCGGGGTTGCGCATGTCGTGATCGGCTTGCAGCATCAGCAATTCGGGCTCCAGCCGGGCCCGCGAGAAGTGCCGCTCGGCGGCGGTGTAGCCGATGTTGGCCGGGGCGCTCTGCGGCATGTAGGGGCGGGTGTCGTAGCTGGTGGTGTAGCCCGGCAATGCGAGCAGACCCACCAGGGCCAGTGCGCTCGCCGCCGCGAGGACGGCGCCCGGCCAGCGGACGATCGCGGTGCCGATCCGCCGCCAACCCCGGGTCTGGATGGCCCGCTTGGGGTCGAAGACACCCACCGACGAGCCCAGCGCCAGGATGGCAGGGCCGAGGGTGAGCGCGGCGAGCAGGGCGACGACGATGCCCAGCGCCGCCGGGATGCCCAGGCTCTGGAAGTACGGCAGCCGGGTGAAACTCAGGCATGCCACCGCGCCGGCGACGGTGAGCCCGGAGCCCAGCACGATGTGGGCCGTCCCGTGATACATGGTGTAGAACGCCGATTCGCGATCCTCGCCGGATCCGCGCGCTTCCTGGTAGCGGCCGACGAAGAAGATCGCGTAGTCCGTCCCGGCGGCCACCACCAACAGGGTCAGCAGGTTGGTCGCGTACGTCGACAACCCGATGACGCCGGCGTTGCCGAGGAAGGCGACGATGCCGCGCGCGGCGGACATCTCGATGAGGACCGTGGCGAGCGTCAACAACGTGGTGAACACCGAGCGGTAGACGAAGAACAGCATCAGCGCGATCATCCCGATGGTGATCGTGGTGACCTTGGCGGTGCCCTGGCTACCGACGTCGAATTGGTCGGAGATCAGCGGGGCGGGGCCGGTGACGTAGGTCTTGAGCCCCGGCGGCCGCGGGGTGTGGTCGACGATATCGCGAAGCGCGCCAACGGATTCGTTGGCCAACGCCGAACCCTGGTTGCCGGCCGTGTTCACCTGGACGTAGGCAGCCTTGCCGTCGCTGCTCTGCGAGCCCGCCGCGGTCAGCGTGTCACCCCAGTAGTCCTGGACGTGTTCGACGTGCTTGTGGTCCTGCTCGAATTTGCGGATCAGCGAGTCGTAATAGCGGTGGGCGTCCGCGCCGAGCGGCTGGTCACCCTCCAAGACGATCATGGCGGTGCTGTCGGTGTCGAACTCGTGGAACGACTGGCCGATCGCCTTGATTGCCTTGAGCGACGGCGCATCTGGCGAATTCAGCGCGACGTTGTGGGTCTTGCCGACCTCTTCGAGTTGCGGCACCGCAATGTTGGTGATCGCGGCCAGCGCGACCCAGAGCAGCAGGATCGGCAGGGCGAGGCGCCGAATGGTGCGCGGTATCCGCGCCCGCTGGGGTCCGTCAGTGCTCATAGGGCGGTCATCCCGACTTGTCTAGGCAGAAGGTGTAGGCGTCGGCCTTGTGGACGGTGCGTTCGTCCTTGACGGCGCCGTTGACGGTGATGCGGCAACCGAGGGTGTCCCCGTCGCCCTGCGCCACGACGTTGCCCACGATCGCGGGCTCGGTGCTGGTGATGGTGAACGACCACGGCAACGGCGCGTTCGTCACCTGCTGGGGTTGGGCGTTGACGTCAAGGTAGTTGATGGTGGCGGTCGCGCCGGGCGCGCCGAACACCTCGAGCACCACCTGTTTGGGGTTGAACGGAACGATCTCGTTAGACAACCCGCTGTTGGCCGAGGTGTTGTCCGCGGAGCCGAAGATCCCGTGCAGGCGGTAAATGGCGAATCCCGAGATCGCGACCACGAGCACCGCGACCAGCACCATCCACCGCCGGGCGAGGAGGTTGGACACGGACATCGCCTTCACGCGCCGGCCTTTCGGTGGTCGGGTGTTCACCATCGCTTGGGTGCTGCGCTCGCCGCCGAACCTGGGCGGCAGCTATGACAGTACGGTACTGGACCGTACTGAACAAGGGACTCGCCGTGCTTACCCGGCGGTGTGCGTCAGGCCCGGGATGAGGAACCCGTCGACCAGGGCCTGCACCGTCCGGCGGGTGGGTGGGCGCCCCGGGATGATCGCCCGGAAGATCAGATAACCGGGCAACAGGTCCCACAATTCGTCGTCGGCGGCGGCGCCCTCGGCGATCTCGCCGCGGTCGATGGCCTGTTGCAGCACGTGACGAATCACGGCCTTGCGCTGCTTGAGGAATTGCTCTTGCATGGCCTCGTTGAGCGCGGGGTGCCGGGACACCTCGACCATCACCGCGCGGATGGTGCTGGCGTGTTCGCGGCCGTGCTGGCCGCAGGCCTCCCCCAGCAGCAGCAAATCACCGCGCAGGGTGCCGGTGTTGGGCGTGGGGGCGACCTGACGGACGCCCTCGATGAAGGCGGCCAACACCAGTTCGGCCTTCGACGGCCAGCGTCGGTACACGGTCGCCTTGCTGGCGCGCGCCGCGGCCGCCACCGCGTCCACCGTCAACTGGTCATAACCGTGTTCCTGCAGCAGTTTCAGGGTGGCCGCCAAGATCTCCGCCTCGCGGGGTGACCAGGGCGACGCCTGCGCGCACGGGTCGGCCGTCTGAGTCATAGCGCCCACCATAGAACCGGCGGCGGGGAAAGGCCCAGCGCCGCGCGTCGCCCGCGGTCAGGCCAGGGCACGCTCGATGTCGGCCAGCAGGTCGTCGGTATCCTCGATTCCCGTTGCGAGGCGGGCGAATCCGGCTGGAACGGCGTCGCCCCAGCGCGCCCGGCGGTCCACCGAGGTGTGGATGCCGCCGAAGCTGGTGGCCGCGACGAGCAGCTCGCTGCGCCGCACCAGCGCGTGCACCGCGGCGGCGTCGGCCAGCTCGATCGACACCAAGGCGCCGAACCGGCGCATCTGCGCCGCCGCCACCGGGTGCGCCGGATCGTCGGGCAGCCCCGGGTAACGCACGGCACGCACCGCCGGGTGCCGCGCCAGCAAAGCCGCCACGGCCGCGGCGTTCTGGCATTGCCGCTCGAACCGCAGCCCGGCCGAGCCGAGGCTGCGCAGCAGCAGCCACGCCTCGAAACCGCCGAGGATCGCGCCGGCCAGCAGCCGCTGGCGCTCGACGCCGGCGAGCGCCTCGGGAGCGCCCGCGACGTACCCGGCCAACAGATCGCTGTGCCCGGACAGCGACTTGGTGGCGCTGGCGACCACCAGGTCGGCGCCGAGGGTCAGCGGCTGCTGGCCCAGCGGCGTCGCCGCGGTGTTGTCGACGATCAACCGCGCGCCGCGGCCGTGGCAGATCGCGGCCAACCGGCGCACGTCGACCGCGTCGAGCGCCGGGTTGGTGGGGGTCTCGGCCAGCACCACGTCGGCCCGCGCGGCGGCGTCGTAGATCTGGGCGCTGGTGGCCTCGACGACCGTCACTGCTGCGGGCGCGAGGTTCTCGGCGGCATACCGGCGCACCTGGTAGTAGCCGTCGGCCGGGACCACCAACGTGGACCCGGGCGGGGCGTGGGCGCGCAGCGCCGCGGCGATGGCCGCCATGCCGGAGCCGAAGACCAGCGCGCCCGCCGCCGATTCCAGCTCGGCGAGCGCCGACTCCACCCGCAGCCACGTGGGGTTGAAGCCGCGGCCGTAACCGCCGGCGTCGGCGGCCTCGTCGTCGGACAGGTGGTAGGTCGACGCCAGCACCGCCGGCGCGGCGACGGGGTCGCCGGGCACCGCCGCGGCGCTCGACGCCTTGACCGCGCGGGTGGAATCGCCGTAGCCGCGGCTCATCGACGGCGGCCCCACGCTACCGGCGTCACTCCCCCGGACCATCCTGCGGCCCGTCGTCGAGCAGCCGCCGGAACCCGTCCTCGTCGAGGACCGGCACCCCGAGCTCGACGGCCTTGTCGTACTTGGAGCCCGGGGAATCGCCGGCGACGACGTAGTCGGTCTTCTTCGACACCGAGCCGGCGGCCTTGCCGCCGCGCGCCAGGATCGCCTCCTTGGCCTCGTCGCGGGAGAAACCGGCGAGCGAGCCGGTGACCACGACCGTCAGCCCCTCCAGCGTGCGCGGCACGCTGGAGTCGCGCTCGTCGGCCATCCGCACTCCGGCGGCCTTCCACTTGTCGACGATCGCGCGGTGCCAGTCGACGGTGAACCACTCGGTGAGCGCGGCGGCGATGGTCGGCCCCACCCCCTCGACCGCGGCCAGCCGCTCGGTGGACGCCGCCATGATCTCGTCCAGGTCGCCGAACTCGGTGGCCAGGGCGCGCGCGGCCGTCGGGCCGACGTGGCGGATCGACAGCGCCACCAGCACCCGCCACAGGGCCACCTTCTTCGCCTTGTCCAGGTTGCCGAGCAGGCGCTTGCCGTTGGCGGACAGCGTGCCGGCCTTGGTGCGGAACAGGTCGGTGCGCAGCAGGTCGTCCTCGGTGAGGGAAAAGAGGTCGCCCTCGTCGGTGATCACCCCGGCCTTGAGCAGCGCGATGGCCGCCTCGTAGCCCAGCCCCTCGATGTCGAACGCACCGCGGCCGGCGACGTGGAACACCCGCTCGCGCAGTTGCGCCGGGCAGGACCGGGCGTTGGGGCAGCGGATGTCGGCGTCGCCCTCCTTGGCCGGCGCCAGCGTGGTCCCGCATTCGGGGCACTCGGTGGGCATGACGAACTCGCGCTCGGTGCCGTCGCGCAGGTCGACGACGGGGCCCAGGACCTCGGGGATGACGTCGCCGGCCTTGCGGATCACCACGGTGTCGCCGATGAGCACGCCCTTGCGCTTGACCTCGCCGGCGTTGTGCAGGGTGGCCAGCCCGACGGTCGAGCCGGCCACCTTGACCGGCGTCATGAAGGCGAACGGCGTGACCCGCCCGGTGCGCCCGACGTTGACCCGGATGTCGAGCAGCTCGGTCTGCGCCTCCTGCGGTGGATATTTGTAGGCGACCGCCCACCGCGGCGCGCGCGACGTGGCGCCCAGCCGGCGCTGCAGCGCCACGTCGTCGACCTTGACCACCACGCCGTCGATCTCGTGCTCGAGCTCGGAGCGGTGTTCGCCCCAGTACTGGATCCGCTCCTCGACGGCGTCCAGGCCCTGCACGCGCGCTGTCTGCGCGGCGACCGGCAGCCCCCAGGCGTGCAGCGCGGCGTACGCCTCGTGCTGGGTGGCCGGCGTGAAACCCTCGGTGCGGCCGATGCCGTGGCAGATCATGCGCAGCTTGCGCCGGGCGGTGACGGCCGGGTTCTTCTGGCGCAGCGAGCCGGCGGCGCTGTTGCGCGGGTTGGCGAACGGCGCCTTGCCGTCTTCGACGAGGCTGGCGTTGAGCGCCTCGAAATCGGCCAGCAAAAAGAACACCTCGCCGCGCACCTCCAACAGCGCGGGCACGGCGAAATCCTGGTTGGGGCGCAGCTTTTCGGGAACGTCGTCGATGGTGCGGGCGTTGAGCGTGACGTCCTCACCGACGCGGCCGTCACCGCGGGTGGCGGCGCGTTCCAGCCGGCCGTCGCGGTACACCAGCGACAGGGCCACGCCGTCGATCTTGAGCTCGCACAGGTAGTTGGTGTCGCCGCCGATCTCGTTGACCACGCGGGTGTGCCAGGCGGCCAGCTCGTCGCGGTCGAAGACGTCGTCGAGGCTGAGCATCCGCTCGAGGTGCTGCGCCTCGGCGAACTCGGTGGCGAAGCCGGCGCCGCCGACGAGCTGGGTCGGGGAATCGGGCACGCGGAGCTCTGGGTGCCGCTCCTCGAGCGCGAGCAACTCGTTGAACAGCGCGTCGAATTCCGCGTCCGAGACGATCGGCGCGTCCTTGATGTAGTAGCGGAACTGGTGTTCACGGACCGTCTCGGCCAGGTCCTGCCACTGCCGCCGCACCTCGGGCGCCACCGGATCAGCGTCTGCTGAGCTCACCTTCGCAGGCTATCGGAGGCCGCCGACACCCCGGCGCCTACCCGATGGCGTCCGGGTCGTCGGCGAACGCCTCGGCCGTCTTGCGGGCCAGCTCGATCGCGGTGCGCGCCCACTCGGGGGTCGCGCCGGCCAGGCCGCACGCCGGCGTCACGCCGATCCGGTCCCGCAGCGCCGCGCGGCCGAAGCCGAGGCGGTCGGTGACCGAGACCAGCGCGGCGGCCGTCTCCTCGACCGACGGGTGCCGCGGCGGGGCGGTCGAGGAGACCACGCCCAGCATCACCGTGCGCCCGGACTCGACGAACGCGGCGATGCCGTCGAGGTCGGCGGCCCGCAGCGTGCCGGCGTCCACCGACACCGCGTCAAACCCGCTGCCTTCCAATAGCTCCCACGGCAGGCCGGGCGCGCAGCTGTGCAACATCGCCGCGGCGCCCACGCCCTGGGCGCAGGTGTCCAGTAGGGCGCCGGCCACCGCCTCGTCCAGCGCCGCCACCGGGCTGAGCGCCGTGACGCCGGTCAGCTCCCCGGCGAGCGCCCGCGGCAGCGACGGTTCGTCGAACTGGACCACCACCGGCACCTGCAGCCGCCGGGCCAGCGCGGCGCGGTGCGCGGCCACCCCTTCGGCCAGCGACGCCGACAGGTCGCGCAGCGCGCCCGCGTCGGTGATCGCGCGGTGGCCGTTGGCCAGCTCCAGCTCGGCGGCCAGCGTGATCGGCCCCGGGGCCTGCACCTTGACCGCGCGTTCGCCGCCGCGCAGGCCGGCCACCTCCCACGCCTCCTCGAGCGCATCCATGTCCTCGTCGAGCAGGCTGACGGCCCGCCGGGTGACCGCGCCGGGACGGGCGGCGATCCGGTAACCGCGCGGCACGGTGTCGATGGCCACGTCGACCAGCAGCGCGCCGGCCCGGCCGATCGTGTCGGCACCCACCCCGCGGGCGGGCAGTTCGACGATGTGCGCGAGCGCGCCGGCCAGTTCGCCCACCACCACCTCGGCGGCCCGCCGCGGGGTGACGCCGGGCCACGAGCCGAGGCCGCTGCCGGTGGCGAAGGGACGCGCCAAAACACTCACCGGGCAACCGTATTCGACGTCACTCGGCGCGCCGGTCGGCAGGGGTGTCCGCCGGGGTCCGCGCCCGGGTAGCTTCGACGCCAGAAGGGTGCGAAACGGTGTCGCGAACGGCGAGGTGGATCGGGCCGCTGCTGGCTGTGGGGGCAGTGGCGCTGACGGCGGCGTGCACCCGGGTCGTCGACGGGTCCGCCGCGGCGCAATTCGGCGCGACGCGCCACTCGGTGCAGGGCGTCAGCGTCGACGCGATCCTGTTGGACCAGACGCGCATGCGGGCGATCACCGGCGCCGGTGAGCACCTGAGCATCATTCCGTCGATGGACGGCACCAACCCGGTGGACATCGACGCGCTGGCCGACACCGCGCCCCGGGAGTGCCGGTTCATCTACGCCGAGACCGCCACGTTCGGCGCGGACTTCGAGCAGTTCCACAAGACCACCTATCAGGATCCGCCCGACGGCGCGTTGATCTCCGAGGGCGCCGCGGCCTACCCGAACGTCGACACCGCCCGGCACGCGTTCACGAGCCTGGTGGGCACCGTCGAGGCCTGCGCGAACGGTTCGGGCGGCCAGCTCTACGTCGGGGACTGGAACGCCGACGCGACGTCGCTGCGGCTGCGGCCCGGCGGCTGCGGCCGCGAGTACCAGGTGCTGTCGGTGGCGCTGCTGGAGGTCACCTCGTGCGGGTTCGCGCAGTCGGTGTCCGACATCGTGATGACGAACATCGCCGCGAACGTGCCGCGCTAGCGGCCGGTGCCGCAGATGGTCGCGCTGCCCAGGACCTCGTCGCCCGCGGCGTCGGGCCGATACAGCGCCAGCGTCTGGCCCCGCGCGACGCCGCGCAGCGGCTCACGCAGCCGCACGACAAGTTCGTCACCAACCAATTGCGCTGTCGCCGAGGCGGTTTCGCCGTGCGCCCGTACCTGCACCGCGCACTCGAAGGGGCCGACCGGTGCCACGCCGGCGGTGAAAACCGGGCTGCTGCCGGTCAACTCGTGCACGTCGAGGTCGGCCGCCTCGCCCACCCGGACGGTCGCGGTGTCGGCGTCGATGGCCGTCACGTAGCGGGGCCGGCCGTCGGGGCCCGGGCCCGCGATGCCCAGACCCTTGCGCTGGCCGATGGTGAAGCCGTGCACGCCGTCGTGCTCGGCGAGCACGGTGCCCTGCGCGTTGACCACGGCGCCGCGGCGCACCCCGATGCGCTCGCCCAGGAAGGCCCGGGTGTTGCCCGAGGGGATGAAGCAGATGTCGTGGCTGTCCGGCTTGTCGGCGACGGCCAGGCCGCGGCGGGCGGCCTCGGCCCGGATCGCCGCCTTGGGGGTGTCACCGACCGGGAAGGCGGCGTGACGCAGCTGGTCGGCGGTCAGCACGGCCAGCACGTAGGACTGGTCCTTGTCCTCATCGACGGCGCGGCGCAGCCGCCCGCCCGAGAGCCGGGCGTAGTGGCCGGTGGCCACCGCGTCGAAGCCGAGCGCCAGCGCCTTAGCGGACAGGGCCGAGAACTTGATGCGCTGATTGCAGCGCACGCACGGGTTGGGGGTTTCGCCGCGGGCGTAGGAGGCGACGAAGTCGTCGATGACGTCCGCGGCGAACCGCTCGGCGAAATCCCAGACGTAGAACGGGATTCCGAGCACGTCGGCGACGCGGCGCGCGTCGCCGGCATCCTCCTTCGAACAGCAGCCCCGCGAGCCGGTGCGCAGCGCGCCGGGCGCGGCCGACAGCGCCAGGTGCACGCCCACCACGTCGTGCCCGGCCTCGACCATGCGGGCGGCGGCGACCGACGAGTCGACGCCGCCGCTCATGGCGGCCAGCACCCTCACGACGCCCCCGCCGAGGCCAGCGCGGCGCGGCGGGCGCGCTCCACCGCCGCGGGCAACACCCGCAGCACCGCGTCCACGTCGTCGTCCACGCTGGTGTGGCCCAGCGACAGCCGCAACGAGCCGCGGGCCGCCGTCGGGTCGGCGCCCATCGCGGTCAGCACGTGCGAGGCCTGCGCGACCCCGGCCGTGCACGCCGAGCCGGTCGAACACTCAATGCCGTTGGCGTCCAACAACATCAGCAGCGCGTCACCCTCGCACCCGCGGAAGGTGAAGTGCGCGTTGCCGGGCAGCCGCTGGGGGTACCTCCCGCTTGCGGGGGACAGGTCGCGGGCGCCGTTGAGGGTGACGTCGTCGATTCGGGTCAACACGCCGTCGATCAGGCGGTCCCGCAGTACCCGCAGCCGCGCGCCGTTGGCGTCCAACCCGTCCACCGAAATCTTTGCAGCCGTGGCCATTCCGACCGCGCCCGCGACATCGGCGGTGCCCGAGCGGATGTCGCGCTCCTGCCCGCCGCCATGCGCCAGCGGCACGCACGCCACGTCGCGGCGCAACAGCAGGGCACCCACGGCCGGCGGGCCGCCGAACTTGTGCGCGGTGACGCTCATCGCCGACAGCCCGCTGGCGCCGAAGTCGACGGGCAGCTGGCCCACCGCCTGCACGGCGTCGCTGTGCATCGGCACGCCGAATTCGGCCGCGACGGCGGCCATGTCGTGGACGGGCAGCACCGTGCCGACCTCGTTGTTGGCCCACATCACCGAGACCAGCGCGACGTCGTCGTGGTGCGCCAGCACGTCGCGCAGCGCCTCGGCCGACACCGAGCCGTCGGCGGCGGTGGGCAGCCAGGTCACCTCGGCGCCCTCGTGCTCGACCAGCCAGCGCACCGAGTCCAACACGGCGTGGTGCTCCACGGCGCTGCTGACGATGCGCCGGTGTCGCGGCTCGGCGTCGCGGCGGGCCCAGTAGATGCCCTTGACGGCCAGGTTGTCGCTCTCGGTCCCGCCCGCGGTGAAGATGACCTCCGACGGCCGCGCCCCCAGCCGGTCGGCGATCAGCTCCCGGGACTCCTCGACCCGTCGCCGCGCCGCCCGGCCGCTGGTGTGCAGCGACGAGGCGTTGCCGACGCTGCGGAACACGGCCGTCATCGCCTCGACGGCGGCGGCGTGCATCGGGGTGGTGGCGGCGTGATCCAGGTAGGCCATGACGCGCCCCAGAATACCGGCTCGGCCCGGCGGCGCTGCAGGCCGCAAGCCTCGGCGGGCCGGGCGGCGCAACCGGGAGTCAGGCGACGAGCGCGTGCCCGTGACCGGCCGCGGCGACGGGCCGACCCCGACGGCCGACTGGCACCGGCCGGCCAGGGCGCGCCGGTCGACCCCCGGCAGCTGCAGCGACTCGACATGCACCCGGGCCCGGGTGCGCCGGACGGTCAGCAACCGGCCGATCGACCGCGGCAGCGTCTCGTCGCCGACGAAGGCCGGGACGGTCGACAGGCTGCCGTCGACGTGGTGATAGGTCAGGCGCAGCGGCTGCACCGGCCGGCCGGCGTCGATCGCCGCCTGGAACATCGCCGGGTAGAAGGCGCCCCGGCCGGTGTGGAACTGCCCGCCTCCTCCTCCGGCCGGTGCCCGCCCGGAATCGTCACCGGGCGGGTGGAACTGCCCGCCTCCTCCTCCGGCCGGTGCCCGCCCGGAATCGTCACCGGGCGGGTGGAACTGCCCGGGCCCACCGGCATCGCCACCGGGCGGGTGGAACTGCCCGGGCCGGCCGCACCACGTCGTGCCCTCCGGGAACGCCACCACCGTCTGCCCGGCCCGCAATCGCCGTGCGACGGCGGCGACGACGTCCGGCAGCCGCCGCAGGCTGGCCCGCTCGATCGGGATGACCTTCAGGATGCGGGCCACGATCCCGGTCGCCGGGCCGGTGAACATGTCGGCGCGGGCGACAAACGACCCCGGCAGCACGGCGCCGATGGCGAACACGTCCAGCCACGACATGTGCGGGCTGACCACCAGCACCCCGCGCAGGTTACGAATCGGGTTGCCGGACACCGTGATTCGCACGCCCAGGCAGCGCAGCACCAGCCGGCAGTAAATCCGTTGCACGCGGGTGCGGCCCGGCAGCGGGACGGCCAGCAGCGGCAGCCCCGGCGCCAGGATCAGGGCGAGCATGATGCGCAGCGTCACGCGCAGCACCACCAGCGGCCGCCACTCGGCGGTCGCGTCGCCGACGCTCACGCACCCGGCGTTGCACGAGGCCCGCGGCAGCCAGGGGTGCGCGGTGGTGGTCATCGGTCGCCGCCGGCCACGTTCGAGGCGGCCGACACCGAGCGGAGGCGCCGCAGGTACCGGGTGTCGGCGTGCTGCTTGTCCAGCAGGACGCAGAAGTCCCCGACACCGAAGTCCGGGTCGTGCGCCGGCTCGCCGCAGGCCTTGGCGCCCAGCCGCAGGTAGCCGCGCAGCAGCGCCGGGACCGACGGCCGCGCCGGCGCGGGGATGTCGTCGAGGGCCGTGCCGTCGAGCACCACCGGCCGGTGCGGCCGCACCCGGTGCTGCGCCGGGGCGGCGTGGCGGCTCAGGATGAAGTCCCGGACGCCGCGCAGCTCGCTGCCGGGCGGCGGGCCCTTCGGGTCCGCGCCGCCGATGGGCACCGACACGCAGCCGGTCACGTAGTCGTAGCCGTAGCGATCGAGGTAGGCCAGGATGCCCGCCCACATCAGCAGGACGACGCCGCCGTTGCGGTGCCCGTCGCGCACCACCGCCCGTCCCATCTCCACCAGCGAGGGCCGCAGCGGGTCGAACGCGCGGATGTCGAATTCGGTCGCGGTGTAGAGCCCGCCGGCCGCGATGGCGCCCGCCGGCGCCAGCATGCGGTAACAACCGACCAGCTCGCCGGTGTCGTCGTCGCGGACCAGCAGGTGGTCGCAGAATTCGTCGAAGCGGTCGATGTCGCGCCGCAGGCCGTCGGCGTCCGGCAGCGCGAAGCCGGGCGTGCTGGTGAAGACGTCGTAGCGCAGCCGCTGGGCCGCCTCGATCATGCTGGGGTCGGTGGAGAGCAGGAGCGAGTAGCGCGGCGCGGCGGCCGAGCTGGTCGTCGCGCCGTCTGGTGTGTCGCTGGGTATGAGGACCGAAGCAATGCTCATGGAACCCAACGTCGCGCAAGCGGTGAGCGAGTCGGCATCGCCGCTGTGACGTGTCGGTGCACGTCAGATGACGAACTGTGCGCGACAAGGCCATGCCCTCCCCCGATGCGACGCAGCTCACACGGGCTGCGTCGGGCCGGGTGAACGGCGCGTGGCGCGGTCCCGCGGTTGAGCGCGGACGGTGCCGGGTAGCACGTGCTAGTGAGCAGTCGGATTTCCCCATGACCCCGTCGAGCGCGGACACGCGCCGGTGGTGCTTCGCCGACCAGCTCGGCCCGCACTTCCTGGACCTCCCCGACCAGCCGGTGTTGCTCGTCGAGTCCCGCGCGGTGTTCGGGCGCCGCCGATTCCACCGCCGCAAGGCCCACCTGGTGCTGTCCGCGCTGCGCCACCGCGCCGCCGAACTGGGCGAGCAGGCGCAGTTCCTGCAAACCCGCACCTACGCAGAGGCGCTGGAGCGGGTGCGGGACCCGCTGAGCGTGTGCCAGCCCACCACCTGGGCGGCCGACGCATTCGTGCGGTCCAGGCCGCAGCTCGAGGTGTTGCCCGCGCGCGGCTTCTGCACCGACCGCGCGGACTTCGACGGGTGGGCCAAGCGGCAGCGCACGTTGCTGCTGGAGAACTTCTACCGCGACGCGCGGCGCCGGTTCGACCTGCTGATGGACGGCGACCAGCCGGCGGGCGGGCGGTGGAACTTCGACGCCGACAACCGGGAGCCGGCGCCCAAGCACGCCACCGCGCTGGGCGTGCCCCCGCCCTGGCGGCCCGACGAGGACGAGATCGACGAGCAGGTCCGCGCGGACCTGGACCGCTGGGAGCGCGACGGCGACGCCTCGTTCGTCGGCCGCGACGGCCCGCGGGAATTCCCCGTGACCGCCGCCGAGGCACAGGCCGCGCTGCGGGTGTTCGTGCGGGATCGGTTGCCGCACTTCGGCCCCCACGAGGACGCGATGCTCGCCGGCGACCGGGTGATGGCGCACAGCCTGCTCTCGGCGCCGATGAACCTCGGCCTGCTCGACCCGCTGGACTGCGCGTACGCGGCCGAGGACGCCTACCGCGCGGGGCAAGCCCCGCTGGGCAGCGTCGAGGGCTACATCCGCCAGCTGATCGGGTGGCGCGATTACATCTGGCACGTCTACTGGCATTTCGGCCCGGACTACCGGCGCCGCAACGCGCTGCGGGCGCGCGCGGAGCTGCCGGACTGGTTCGCCGATCTGGACGCCGACGCCGTCGAGGCGCGCTGCCTGCGCGACGTGCTCGGCCAGGTGCGCGATCACGGCTGGGTGCACCACATCCCGCGGCTGATGGTGCTGTCCAACTACGCGCTGCAGCGGGGCTGGCACCCCGCCGCCGTCACCGACTGGTTCCACCGCTGCTTCGTCGACGGCTACGAGTGGGTGATGGTCGCCAACGTGGTGGGCATGTCGCAGCACGCCGACGGCGGGCTGATGGCGACCAAGCCGTACGCCGCGGGCGGCGCCTACATCAACCGCATGAGTGACTACTGCGGGCGCTGCGCGTACCGCCCGACCGAGCGGGTCGGCGAGCGTGCCTGCCCCTTCACCGGCGGCTACTGGGCGTTTTTGAACCGCAACAAGAACCAGCTGGAGGGGAACCGGCGCATGACCCAACCACTGGCGGGCCTCAAGCGGCTCCGCGACCTCGACGACGTCGTCGAACAGCAGCGGCGGCTCGGGCAGGCCGCGCCGTGATGCTGACCGTCGACAGGGATATCGCGGCCGCCCCGGCCGCGGTGTGGCGGCTGCTGGTCGACCTGGACGCCTGGCCGAAGTGGGGCCCGACGATCAGCGGCGGGCGGCTCGACGCGCCGTACACGGAGCTGGGCCCGCACGTCACGGGGACGGTGCAGACGTCGCTGCTGGTCTCGGTGCCGTTCGTTGTCACCGAGTTCGAGGCCGGCCGGTCGTGGGCGTGGCGGGTGGCCGGCGTCCCCGCCACCCGGCACCGGGTGGAACCGCGGGGCGACGGGGCGCGGGCGTTCATGGACGTGCCGTGGTGGGCGGCGCCGTACGCCACGGTCTGCGCGATCGCGCTGCGCCGCATCGACGCGATGCTGACCGGCGGCTGACGCCGCCCGGCTCCGGGCCCGGTGACGCGAAAGGCCCCCGGCGCGTGCCGGGGGCCTTCAGCGTCGAGCGAGGTCAGCCCTTGCGCTGCTTGATCGCGTCGGTCAGCTGTGGGGCGACCTTGAACAGGTCGCCCACCACGCCGTAGTCGGCGATCTCGAAGATCGGCGCCTCCTCGTCCTTGTTCACGGCGACGATGGTCTTCGAGGTCTGCATGCCGGCGCGGTGCTGAATGGCGCCCGAGATGCCCAGCGCGATGTAGAGCTGCGGCGACACCGTCTTGCCCGTCTGGCCCACCTGGAACTGGCCCGGGTAGTAGCCGGAGTCCACCGCGGCGCGCGAGGCGCCGACCGCGGCGCCCAGCGAGTCGGCCAGCTCCTCGACCACGTGGAAGTTGTCGGCGCTGCCCACGCCGCGACCGCCGGAGACCACGATGGTGGCCTCGGTCAGTTCCGGGCGGTCACCGGCGACCGCGGGCTCGCGGGCCGTCACCTTGGTGGCGTTCTCGGCGGGCGCCGGGACCTCGACGGTGACCTGCTCGCCGGCGCCGTCCTGCGGCTCGGCGTCGATGGCTCCGGCGCGCACGGTGATCACCGGGGTGTCGCCGTTGGCCTGCGCCTCCACGGTGTACGCGCCACCGAAGATGGAGTAGGTGGCCTTGTTGTCTTCCTTGACGTCGACGACGTCGACCAGCAGGCCGGAGCCGATCCGGGCGGCGAGCCGGCCGGCGATCTCCTTGCCGTCGGCGTTGGCCGACAGGATCACCCCGGCGGGCGAGTTGGACTCGGCCAGCGAGGCCAGCACGTCCACTACGGGGGTGATCAGGTACTTGTCGACGTCGTCGGACTCGGCGATGTAGATCTTGGCGGCGCCCGCCTCCTTGAGGCCGTCGATCAGCGGCGCGGCGGTGCCCGGGGCGCCCACCACGACGGCGGCCGGCTCGCCCAGCGCGCGGGCGGCGGTGATCAACTCGGAGGTGACCTTCTTCAGGGCGCCTTCTGCGTGCTCGACGAGCACCAATACTTCAGCCATGGGTTGTTTCGCTCTTCTCGTGTGTGCGGAGGGGTCCGTGCTAGATGATCTTCCGGCCGACCAGGTACTTGGCGATGTCGTTGCCGCCCTCACCCTCGTCGGTGACCTTCTCACCCGCGGTCTTGGGCGGCTTCGGGGTCGACGACAGCACGGTCGACCCGGCGTTCTCCAGCCCGACCTCGTCGGCCTCGACCCCGATGTCGGCGAGGGTCAGCACCGTGACCTCTTTCTTCTTGGCGGCCATGATGCCCTTGAAGGACGGGAAGCGCGGCTCGTTGATCTTCTCGGTGACGCTCACCACCGCCGGCAGCGTGGCCTCGAGGGTGAACACGCCCTCGTCGGTCTCGCGCTCACCGGTGACCTTGTCGCCCTCGATCGACAGCTTGCGCACGTGGGTGAGCTGCGGAAGGCCCAGGTACTCGGCGATGACCGCGGGAACCGCGCCGCCGGAGCCGTCGGTGGCCTCGTTGCCGGCGATGACCAGCTCGGTGCCCTCGATGGTGCCCAGCGCGCGGGCCAGCGCCCAGCCGGTCTGGATGACGTCGGAACCGTGCAGGCCGTCGTCCTTGACGTGGACGGCCTTGTCGGCGCCCATGGACAGCGCCTTGCGGATCGCCTCGGTGGCGCGCTCGGGACCCGCGGTGAGCACGGTCACCGAGCCCTCGCCGCCCTCGCGCTCGCGGATCTGCAGCGCCTCTTCCACGGCGCGCTCGTTGATCTCGTCCAGGACCGCGTCGGCGGCCTCGCGGTCCAGCGTGTAATCGCCGTCAGACAGCTTTCGCTCCGACCAGGTGTCCGGGACCTGCTTGATCAGGACCACGATGTTCGTCATGAGTGTGGTTCGTCCTCCTCGAAGGGGGCTCGCAGCAATCGACTGCGAACCTCGGTACGCATTTTCGCCACGCACGGCCGTGTTACTACCCGGTAACTTTGTGCGCTCTGCTTTCACACCATAGCTGAGCGCTCACGCCGAAATTCTTGTCCCCCGCACGTGAGAACCGCTCCGACCTCCCGGTCCCCCGCGCGCGCGTCGTGACGCCGGGCGACCGCGGGGCGGCATCGCGGTTCGCGAATCCGACACTTCGCGTTAGCCTGCTCACCAATGAGCGCAATGGTTCCCGACGTTCCCCCCGGCTCCGCGGCGCCGGGCACCGATGCGGTGTTGACGCTGACGGGTGAGCGCACCATTCCGGGGTTGGCCATCGAAAACTACTGGTTCCGCCGGCACGAGGTGGTCTACCAGCGCCTGGCCCAGCGCTGCGCGGGCGCCGAGGTGCTCGAGGCCGGGTGTGGCGAGGGCTACGGCGCCGACCTGATCGCGGGCGTCGCCCGCCGCGTCGTCGCGGTGGACTACGACGACGCCGCGGTGGCCCACGTGCGCAGCCGTTACCCGCGGGTCGAGGTCATGCAGGCCAACCTGGCCGAGCTGCCGCTGCCCGACGCGTCGGTCGACGTCGTGGTGAACTTCCAGGTCATCGAGCACCTGTGGGACCAGGGGCAGTTCGTCGCCGAATGCGCGCGGGTGCTGCGTCCCGGCGGCCTGCTGCTGATGTCGACGCCCAACCGGGTGACGTTCTCCCCCGGCCGCGACACTCCGATCAACCCCTTCCACACCCGCGAACTCAACGCCCGCGAGCTGACCGAACTGCTGGCCGACGGCGGCTTCGCCGACATCGCGGTCAGCGGCTTGTTCCACGGCCCGCGGCTGCGCGCGATGGACGCCCGGCACGGCGGCTCCATCATCGACGCGCAGATCCAGCAGGCATTGGCCGCCGACGCCGGGGCGCCGTGGCCGCCGGAACTGGCCGCCGACGTCGCCGCGGTGACCGTCGACGACTTCGAGCTCGTCGGGGCGCACGACCGGGACATCGACGGCAGCCTGGACCTGATCGCCATCGCGGTGCGGCCGTGACCGCGGACCGCGTGCCCGGCCTGTTCACGCTGGTGCTGCACACCCACCTGCCGTGGCTGGCGCACCACGGGCGCTGGCCGGTCGGCGAGGAATGGCTGTACCAGTCCTGGGCCGCGGCCTACCTGCCGCTGATGCGGGTGCTCAACACGCTGGCCGACGAGGACCGCCGGGGGGTGGTGACGCTGGGCGTCACGCCCGTGGTCAACGCCCAGCTCGACGACCCGTATTGCCTGGACGGCATGCACCACTGGCTGGCCAACTGGCGGCTGCGGGCCTTGGAAGCGCAGACAGCGGCCGCCGGCGTGCGCGCGATCGCGGCGTCGAAGTCGGCGAGCTACCCATCCTGCACCCCGGAAGCGTTGCGCGCGTTGGGGATTCGCGAGGGGGCCGAGGCGGACCGGTCGCTGGACGAATTCGCCACGCTGTGGCGGCATGGCGGCAGCCCGCTGCTGCGCCGGCTGATCGACGCCGGCACCGTCGAGTTGCTCGGCGGCCCGCTGGCCCATCCGTTCCAGCCGCTGCTGGCGCCGCGGCTGCGCGAGTTCGCGCTGCGCGAGGGCCTGGCCGACGCCCAAGCGCGCCTGGGGACGCGCCCGGGCGGCATCTGGGCGCCCGAATGCGCCTACGCGCCCGGGCTGGAACACGACTACGCCGGCGCGGGCGTCACCCACTTCATGGTCGACGGCCCGTCGCTGCACGGTGACACCGCCCTGGGCCGCCCCGTCGGCGACAGCGACGTGATCGCGTTCGGGCGCGACCTGCAGGTCAGCTACCGGGTCTGGTCGCCCAAGTCCGGCTACCCCGGCCACGCCGCGTACCGCGACTTCCACACCTACGACCACCTCACCGGCCTCAAGCCCGCCCGGGTGACCGGCCGACACGTGCCCTCCGACGGCAAGGCCCCCTACGATCCGGCCCGCGCGGACCACGCCGTCGACGCCCACGTCGCCGATTTCGTCGAGGTCGTGCGCAACCGGCTGCGGTCGGAATCCGAGCGGATCGGCCGGCCGGCCCACGTCGTCGCCGCCTTCGACACCGAGCTGTTCGGCCACTGGTGGTACGAGGGCCCGACCTGGCTGCAGCGGGTCCTGCGCGCCCTGCCCGAGGCCGGGGTGCGCGTCGGCACCCTCAACGACGCGATCTCCGCGGGGTTCGTCGGTGACCCGGTCGCCCTGCCGCCCAGCTCCTGGGGTTCGGGCAAGGACTGGCAGGTGTGGGCGGGTGACCAGGTGGCCGATCTGGTCCAGCTCAACACCGAGGTGGTCGAGACCGCGCTGAGCACGGTCGACAAGGCGCTGTCGCAGACGTCCGGCGGCCCCGCACCGCGGGACCCCGTCGCCGACCAGATCCTGCGCGAAACCCTGCTGACGGTATCCAGCGACTGGCCGTTCATGGTGAGCAAGGACTCGGCGGCCGACTACGCGCGCTACCGCGCCCACCTGCACGCCCACGCCGCCCGGGAGATCGCCGGCGCGCTCGCGTCCGGCCGCCGCGACGCCGCCCAGCGGCTGGCCGAGGGCTGGAATCGCGCCGACGGCCTGTTCGGGGCCCTCGACGCGCGCAGGCTGCCCCGATGAGGTGGGCCGGCGCGTGAAGATCCTGATGGTGTCCTGGGAGTACCCGCCGGTCGTCATCGGCGGCCTCGGGCGCCACGTGCACCACCTGTCGACCGCGCTGGCCGCGGCCGGGCACGAGGTGGTCGTGCTGTCGCGGCGACCCACCGGCACCGACCCCAGCACCCATCCCGGCACCGACGAGGTCGTCGACGGCGTCCGGGTGATCGCGGCCGCGCACGACCCCCACGAATTCAGCTTCGGTGACGACATGATGGCGTGGACGCTGGCGATGGGGCACTCCATGGTGCGAGCCGGGTTGGCGGTGAAGAAGCGCGGCCACAGCCGGCCCTGGCGCCCCGACGTGGTGCACGCGCACGACTGGCTGGTGGCCCACCCCGCGGTCGCGCTCGCCCAATTCTTCGACGTGCCACTGGTTTCCACGATTCACGCCACCGAGGCCGGCCGGCATTCCGGCTGGGTCGTCGGCGCGATCAGCCGTCAGGTGCACGCGGTCGAGTCGTGGCTGGTGCGCGAATCCGATTCGCTGATCACGTGTTCGGCGTCCATGGCTGACGAGATCAGCGAGCTGTTCGGACCCGGGCTCGCCGCGATCACGGTGATCCGCAACGGGATCGACGCGGCTCGCTGGCCGTTCGCGCCGCGCCGCCCGCGCCGCGGCCCGGCCGAACTCCTCTATCTGGGGCGGCTGGAGTACGAGAAGGGCGTGCACGAGGCCATCGCCGCGTTGGCCCGGGTCCGGCGCACCCACCCCGGCACCACGTTGACCATCGCCGGGGAGGGCACCCAGCAGGCCTGGCTGGCGGAGCAGGCGCGAAAACACCGGGTACTCAAGGCGACTCACTTCGCCGGGCACCTCGAACACGCCGAGCTGTTGGCGGTGTTGCACCGGGCCGACGCCGCGGTGCTGCCCAGCCACTACGAGCCGTTCGGGATCGTCGCACTGGAGGCCGCCGCGGCCGGTGCCCCGCTGGTGACGTCGAACATCGGCGGGCTGGGCGAGGCGGTGCTGCACGGGCGCACCGGGGTGTCGTGCCCCCCGCGCGACGTGGCCGCGCTGGCCGACGCGATCCGCACGGTGCTCGACGACCCGGCGGCCGCGCAGCGGCGGGCCCGCGCCGCCCGCGAGCGGCTGACGTCGGCCTTCGACTGGCACACGGTGGCCACCGAAACCGCGCAGGTCTACGTCGCGGCCAAGCGCGGCGAACGGCAGCCGCAGGCCCGGCAGCCCATCGTGGAACACGCGCTGCCGAACCGCTAACCTGCCGGGGTGGGGCTGGAATTCTCGAGCGTCGTCGACGCTCCGATCACCGACGTCTTCGACTGGCACGCCAGGCCGGGCGCGTTCACGCGGCTGTCGCCGCCGTGGCAGCCCATGCGGCTGGTCTCGGAGGCCACGTCGCTGCGGGACGGTCGCGCCACGCTCGCGCTGCCCGGCGGGCTGCGCTGGGTGGCCGAGCATCAGCCGGACGACTACGACCCGCCCCGCCGGTTCGTCGACGCCATCGGCGGTGACCAGCTGGCGGCGCTGCCTGCCCGAAAGGCGTTGCGCTGGAGGCACGTTCACGACTTCGCCGACCTCGGCGACGGCCGCACCCGGGTGATCGACCAGGTGGACACGTCGGTACCGGGGGCTTTGCTGCGGCCCATGTTCGTCTACCGGCACCGCCAACTGGCCGACGACCTGGCCGCGCACCGGCGGGCCGCCGAGCGGGGGCTGCCGCCGCTGACCGTCGCCGTGACCGGGTCGTCGGGGCTGGTCGGGGCCGCGCTGACGGCGTTTTTGCGCACCGGCGGCCACCGGGTGATCGCCCTGGTCCGGCGCCCCGCGCGGGGGGCCGACGAGCGGCAGTGGGATCCGCGCGACCCGGACCCGGGGTTGTTCGACGGGGTTGACGCGGTGATCCACCTGGCCGGCGCCTCGATCGCCGGCCGGTTCACCGACGAGCACCGCGAGGCGATCCGGGACAGCCGGATCGGGCCGACCCGCCGGCTGGCCGAACTGCTGGGCCGCGCCGGGACCAAACCCGCGGTGCTGGTGTCGGCGTCGGCGATCGGTTTCTACGGCTACGACCGCGGCGACGAAACGCTCACCGAGGACAGCGCGCGCGGCGACGGGTTCCTGGCCGACGTGGTGCACGACTGGGAGGCCGCGACGGCGCCGGCCGAGCAGGCCGGCGTCCGGGTGGTGCGGGTGCGCACCGGCATCGTGCAATCCCCGCAGGGCGGCACGCTGAAGCTGCTGCGGCCGCTGTTCAGCGCGGGGCTGGGCGGCCGGCTCGGCAGCGGCCGGCAGTGGCTGTCCTGGATCGGACTCGACGACCTCGTCGACGTCTACCACCGCGGCCTGTGGGACACCGACTTGTCCGGCGCGGTCAACGCCGTTGCGCCGCAACCGGTTCGCAACAGCGACTACACCGCCGTCCTGGCGCGGGTGCTGCGCCGTCCCGCGGTGCTGCCGGTGCCCGCGCTGGGGCCCCGGTTGCTCTTGGGCGCGCAGGGCGCTCGCGAATTGGCCTGCGCCAGTCAGCGGGTCAGCCCAACCAAGCTCGCGGCCGCCGACCACCGGTTCCGCCAGCCCGACCTCGAGGAGGCGCTGCGGCATCTGCTCGGCCGGGTTCGCTGAGCGCTCAGGGCACCGGGCGCACCGTCAGCGGCCCCTTGCGGACGTCGCGGGTCAGGGCGGCCACAAACGACCGCGGGCTCAGCACCGGGCTGGGCGTTCCCGCTTCCCGCCAGAAACCCTCGAGGAAGTCGGACAGGGCCGCGGCGGAATCCCACCGCGGCGCCCAGCCGAGTTCCGCGCGGGCCCGGTCGGTGGCCAGCAGCGGCAGCGTGAACGCCATGTCCAGCCAGCCGCGGTCGATCGGCTGCAGCCTGGCCCGCCAGGACGCGTCGACCAGCAGGCCCAGCAGCTTCGAGGGCACGTGCACCGGTCGCGCCTGCAAGGCCCGCGCCAGGCCGTCACGGGTCAGCGGCGGTTCGGCCGCGAGGTTGAACGGCCCGAGCGCGCACCGCTCGATCGCCGCGACGCACGCGGCGGCGACGTCGTCGGCGTGGACGATGGACACCGCGAGCGAGCGGTCCAGCGGCAGCACCGGCAGCGCGCGCACCAGTCGGGGATCCAGGTAGGCGGGCAGGGTGTAGCGGCGCAGGCCGGCGGCGGCGTCGCGCTGCAGGATGAAGCACGGCCGCATCCGGGTGATGCCGACGCCCTCGGGATTGCGCCGCTCGTAGTCGTCGAGCAGGTTCTCCACGGTCGCCTTGGCCCTGCTGTAGGGCGAGGAGCTCACGCCGGTGGTGGACCACGACTCGTCGACCCGCTGCCCGTACCGCCCCGGCGCGTAGCTGCCGACCGACGACATGTGCACCAGCTGACGGACTTTCGCGTCGTGCGCGGCGCTCAGCACGGCCGTGCTGCCGCCGATGCCCACCGCGTCGAGGTAGCGCACGTTGCGGGTGGGTTGGAACCCCCAGGCCAGGTGCACCACGCACGCGGCGCCGCGGAACAGGTCGCGCAGCGCGATCTGTACCCCGGGATCGGCGAGGTCGAGCTGATGCCAGTCGACCGACCGGTACGAGCCCTGCTGCGGGGGTTTGCGACGGGTGACCCCGACGATGTCGTACTCGCCGCCGCGTTCGGCGAGCGTGCGCAGCAGCGCGGTGCCCACGTTGCCGCTGGCTCCGGTGATGACTATCCGCTTGGCCATGTCGGCCCCTCCTCGTCGCGCTCAGGTTTCTTCGGCGTCGCGGCCGTCGCGGCTGCGCCGGTACGCGCGGCCCCGCAGGTCCGCCAGCCATTGCGGGTGCAGCCCCGTGCCCGGTGCTGTGTTGGCGACCGGATCGAACGACACGTCGTCCGCCGAGTCGATGACGCCGGTCAGCGTCAGCCGGGCCAGCGGTGTGAAAGACCCTGCGCCGCAGGCCTGGTCGATATCGACGTCGATGGTGCCGCGCTCCAGCCGGCCGCGGATCGCGTCCAGGGACAGCCCGGCGCCGTCCGTGTCACCGTCGGTGCGGGCCCGCAGCCACCAGTTGTCACCCCGGTAGTGCACGGGCATCAGCGTGGTCAGCGTCTGCGAGTTCCACGACGTCGCCGGCCGCAGAGCGACGGCGCGGGCCAGCACGCCCGAACCCGCCGAGACCAGCAGTATGTCCCACGGCGTGCCGGCGTCGCCGGCGGGCACGCGGACCGCCAGGCCGAGGAAGTCGGGCAGCGCCCCGGGCGTGCCGGTGGCCTTGGACACGCGGGCGATGACGTCTGACGACGGCAGCGGCAGCCCCTGGTGCGGCGGCGCGACGCGCTCCAGGACGCCCTCGGCCAGCACGCCGTCGGGATGGAAGAACCGTTTGCCCCGCAGGGCCGAACCCCACTGGAACGGCAGCGCGGCAAGCTCGAAAAGATTCACTGGCCGCGAATTCCCGTTCTCACGGCCGGGAAACAGCTCGACCGGTTACCCCCGGGTCAGCGCGCCGTCGATGGGGGGCACCCGGGTCGCGCGCACGTACACCGTGTCACCGTCGCGCAGGGCCAGGGCCTCGGCGTCGCCGCGGGTGATCTGGGCGGTGAAGGGGCCGCCGGTGGCGGCGCTGGTCAGCTCGACGCGCACCTCGAAGCCCAGGGCAACCACCCGGTCGACGGTCGCGGCCACCACGCCGATCGCCTCCGCCGAGCCGTCGCCGCCGGCGATCGCCAGCTCCGGGTTGCGGCCCACCCGGATGTCGTGCGGGCGGACCAGCGCCCCGTTGAGCTCGGACACCGCGCCCAGAAAGGACATCACGAACGGGTTGGCGGGCGCGTCGTACACCTCGGTCGGCGACCCCACCTGCTCGATGCGGCCCTTGTTGAGGACGGCGATCCGGTCGGCGACGTCCAGCGCCTCGGTCTGGTCGTGGGTGACCAACACCGTGGTGACGTGCACCTCGTCGTGCAGGCGTCGCAGCCAGGAGCGCAGGTCCTCGCGCACCTTGGCGTCCAGCGCGCCGAACGGCTCGTCGAGCAACAGCACCTGCGGGTCGACGGCGAGCGCGCGCGCCAGCGCCATCCGCTGGCGTTGGCCGCCGGAGAGCTGGTTGGGATAGCGCGCGTGAAAACCGCTGAGCCCCACCACCTCGAGCAGATTGTCGACCTTGGCCTTGATCTCCGCCTTGGGACGCTTGCGAATTCTGAGCCCGTAGGCCACGTTGTCGCGGACCGTCAGGTGTTTGAACGCGGCGTAATGCTGGAAGACGAACCCGATCCCGCGCCGCTGCGGTGGCACCCGCGTCACGTCGCGGCCTTCAATCGTGACGACACCGCTGTCGAGCTGGTCTAGGCCCGCGATGGCGCGCAACAGCGTCGACTTGCCCGAGCCGCTGGGGCCCAGCAGCGCCGTCAACGAGCCGGTGGGCACCGTGAAGTCGACGTGGTCCAGCGCGACG
>NZ_LZKC01000346.1:0-939 GCF_001672685.1 Mycobacterium sp. E2462 | reverse complement strand
AGGTCGGCGAGGACGTCACGATCTACCACGGCGTGACGCTCGGCGGCAGCGGCAAGGAGACCGGCAAGCGCCACCCGCCCGGACCCCCGCGACCCCACTCTGTGGCCGCAGCGTGAGGCGCTCAAGTCGGCGCTGCAGTACCCGGCGCTGGCGGGCCCAGTGTTCGACACGCTGACCGTCGAGAGCTTCACGCACCCCGGCTACGCCGCCGTCCGCGCGGCCATCGAGGCCGCGGGCGGCACCTCCAGCGGCATCACCGGGGGGCAGTGGATCGAGGCGGTGCGCGAGGGGGCGGCGGCGGAGCTCACCGCGGGCCTGATCAGCGAGCTCGGCGTCGAGACGATCGCCGTCGACGAGGAAAAGCTCCCGCGCTACATCGGCGGGGTGCTGGCCCGGCTGCAAGAGGTGTGGATGGGCCGGCAGATCGCCGAGGTGAAATCGAAGCTGCAGCGCATGTCGCCCATCGAGCAGGGCGACGAGTATCACGCGCTGTTCGGCGACCTGGTGGCGATGGAGGCCTACCGCCGCAGCCTGCTGGAGCAGGCTAGCGGCGGCGATGTGACGGTGTGAGCGCCTCGTCACCTGCCCGCTCGGGGTCCCGCTCCATGATCGCGGTCTGGTCGTCGATCTCGGTCAGGGTGACGAAGCCGGCGTCCGGGGAGATCCGGTTGGCGATCTTGCGGCGCCCGCCCTCGATCATCGACTTGGCGACCGGGCTGCTGGTCAGGGCGCGATAGGTCCCGGCGAGCTGCTCGTACCGGCGCCGCCCGGCCTTCGAACCAAGCACGTAACCCAACCCCAGCACCACGGCATACCGGATCAAAGCGTTCCTCCCGACGATCGTTGGTTCCATCCTGCCTCACCGGGCGGCGCCGGTACGAGCAGCTCGCCGGGACCTATCGCGCCCTGACCAGCAGCCCGGTCGCCAAGTCGATGATC
>NZ_LZKC01000345.1:0-18458 GCF_001672685.1 Mycobacterium sp. E2462 | reverse complement strand
ACCCCGCGGCATTCCCGACGGCGTCGTCAGGCTGCCCTGCGCTTGCGGCCGCTGAGCAGGTAGACCGCGGCGCGCAGTTCGAGCAGCGGGTCGTCCGAGGGATCGATTCCGGCTAACCGCGGAATGGGGTCGAAGATCACCTGCTTTTGCTGCGCGGCGTCGTCGGCCACCGGCTCGGTGAGTTCCAGCGTGCCCAGCTCCCTGACCTCCCGGTCGTCGGGCCAGCGAATGGTCGCATCGTCGATGGCGTCGCCGTCCTGCGCCAGCTGCACGGCCACGGTGAATCGCACCGGCGCGGCGGCGAGGCGCTCGGCCAGCTCCGTGAACAGGTAGTCGTCGCCTCGCGCCTGCACCGCGGTGTCGTCGAGGTATTCGGTGCCGGCTTCGGGAAGGACGCGGTAGCGCCCGTAGCTGCTCTGCCCCGCCGCGTTGGTGAACGCGAAAGCGTTGACGCCGAAGAACGACTCGCGGGAGAAGCTGGTCGGGAAGGGCTTGGGCGTCTGCACGAACCGCAGCGCCGCCGGATGGGCGCCGAGGAAGGCCTCCAAAGGCGACCCCGCCAGGTTGGCGGGGTCGCTGATGGCCTGCGCCTCCAGGAGTTCGAGGAATTCGTCACCGGTGCGAGTCGGGAACCCGTCGATCGAGTGGGCGATGATGTCGGTGTGCACGTGTTCGCCCAGCACGAACCGGATGCCGATGCCCTTGGGCAAGGAGTTGGGATCGGTGTCCGCAATGTGCGGCAGGCCGGTCGAATCCGAGAACCGGACCAGGACGGGTGTGGACGGTTGGCCGAAGTGTTGGGCGATCGACAGCTCGGCCGCCGCCGCCGACGGTGTGAAGTGCCCGGTCACCAAGGTCCCCTTGCCGTGGGCGGGCCGGATGCCGGGCTGTTCGCCGAAGATTTTCGTGAAGGTCGCGAGGATGCGGTCGCTCAGTTCCAGGAGGTGCTGGTCCGTCGGCAGGGGCATGCGTTTCTCCGTCCGGGCTGTGACGTGACCGCTTCACTGTAGAGCAGGCGGCGTTGGCCGGCGAGACGATGCGCGGGCCCGGGCGGCGTGGGCGTGCGCGAAAAATGCTTGATACGAGGGCCTTCGGCTAACGGTGCCACCACCGGGCGCATCCGCGCACCCGGATCTAAACCGGCGTCAGCCGAACAGCAGCCCGGCCAGCTCGGTGAGGGACGACCCGGAGACGTCCCACGCGCCGGAGGGAGTCAGGTCGTCATCCTGGTCCGGACCGTATTCGGTGGGCCGGGCCACGAAACCCGTTGCCAGGCCGCATCGTTGGGCCGCGTCCAGGTCGGAGTTGTGCGCGGCGACCAACATGACCTCACCCGGATCGAGGTCGAGCAGCCGTGCCGGCGCGTGGTAGGCGGCCGGATCGGGCTTGTATGCCCTGCTGACGTCGCTGCCCAGCACAACGTCCCACGGGAGTCCGGCGAATTTGGCCATTTCGACGAGCAGCCCGGTGTTGCCGTTGGACAGTGGCCCGACGATCGCGTGCCGCTTGATCACCGTGACGCCCTCGACGCTGTCCGGCCAGGGTGGCAACCAACGCCACGCCCGGGCCAGCGATTCCAGCTCGTCGCCGGGCAACGCCTCGGGGGCGACGCCGACGTCGCGCAACGCGGCCTCCAAGTTTTCCCGATGCAGCACGTCGAGCGACACGAATCCCCGCTTGCCCGTGCGCACTTCGGCCATCGCGGGCTTATACCGGCTGCGCCAGTCGTCGGCGAAATCCAGCGGTTGTAGCGGGACCTGGTGCGTCCGCACGAATTGTCGCACCGACTCGGCTATTCCCGACCGCCAATCGACGACGGTTCCGAAGGTGTCGAACAGGACGGCCCGCACACGCCGGCCGGTGGAGGGGGAACGGTAATCGCTCATGTCGCAACCCACGGTACCGGTCCCGGCTCGCGCCGGCGGCGCGTCGGGACCACCCGAAGTACTCTCGCGCTCGGTGGGCCCAAGCGCGACGACGGGAGGCGGCGGTGACGGACGCGGGTGACGGTGGCGGGGGCCACCCAGACGGTGAGCGCACAACGAGGCGCCGCTACCTGATCGTCGGTGCCGGCGCCATCGGCGGCACCATCGGTGGGGTGCTTGCACGGGCCGGTGCCCCGACCGTGTTGGTGGCGCGCGGCCGGCACGCCGACGTGCTGGCGGACGTAGGCCTCACCTTGCGCACGCCCGACGGCATCTTCATCACCCCGGTCGAGGCGGCGTCGCGCCCGGAGGACGTCCGGTTGAGCGCCGGCGACGTCCTGGTCTTTGCCACCAAGACGCAGCAACTCGACGCGGCGCTGGCCGACTGGGCCGATCGACCGGTGCACGGACCGGGCGGCGTCCTCGGCACCGCGGGCGACCTGCTGCCCGCGCTGACCGCGCTGAACGGGGTAGTGGCCGAGGAGAAAGCGCTGCGCTATTTCCGGCGGGTGTTCGGTGTCTGCGTCTGGTTGCCGGCGGTGCACCTCGAGCCCGGGGAGGTGATCGCGCGGTCCTGGCCCGTCGCGGGGCAGTTCCACGTCGCCCGTTGGCCGGCGTCGATCAGCACGGCCGAGGACGCGCGGCTGCTTGCGGAGATCGCCGAAACCTGGACGGACGCCGGCATTCTCGTGCGCATCGTCGACGACGTCGCTGCGTGGAAGTACAACAAGTTGCTGAGCAACCTGGGCAACGCGGTGGGGGCCCTGACGGCCGGCGCGACCGATGCGGCGGATGTGGTCGACGCGGTGCGCCGCGAAGGCGAGGCGGTGCTGCGGCGCGCGGCGATCGACTTTGTGCCGTTCGAGAAATCCACGGCGGCGCGGGCCGACGGGCCGTCCGTGCGACCGGTGCCCGGCTGGGACGGCGGCCCCAACAACTCCACCTGGCAATCGTTGAGCCGCAACACCGGCAACGTCGAGACGGACTTCTTCAACGGCGAGATCGTCCGGCTGGCCCACCGGCACGGTGGCGCCGCGCCGCTGAACGGCGCGTTGGCGCGCGCCGCACGCGACGCGGTGCGCGGCGGTCGGGGCGCCGGCGAATACTCGGCGGCCCAGCTGCGCGGCCTGCTAGGGATCGACGCGGTCGGGGCCGCCCACGACTGATCGCCGGCGGCGTACGCTCTCGTTAGCAATGCGAAGAATCGCCGGCGGTGCGGGCACTTCCCGCGCGCGCCCGCGACGACCATGAGGGAGGCGGTCATGCCGCGTACGGCCGGTGACAGCTGGGACATCGTGACGAGTGTCGGATTCACGGCGCTGGCCGTCTGCGCCGCCCGTGCCCTCGACGCCAAGCTCGAGCCGCCGCTGGCTCACGACGACTTCGCCGCCGGGTTCGTCGCCGCCGCGGGCGAGCCGAACCTGAGCGCCGCGGTCGCCGACGCCGACCTCACCAGCCCCGCGGCCTTCAACGCGCAGTGGGTTGGCGTGCGCACCCGATTCTTCGACGACTTCTTCACCCGCGCCGACGTGCCGCAGGCGGTGCTCCTCGCAGCCGGCTTGGATTCGCGCGGGTACCGATTGGAGTGGCCGGCGGGCCACACGCTGTTCGAGGTGGATCAGCCGCGCGTCCTCGAGTTCAAACAACAGGTCCTGGACGCGCAGCCGGCCACGCCGTCGACCCGCCGCGTCACGATCGCCACCGACCTGCGCGAGGATTGGGCCGCGGCGCTCGTGGCGGCCGGTTTCGACCCGGGGCGGCCGACGGCCTGGGCGCTCGAGGGCCTGTTGCCGTACCTGCCCGGCGCCGCCCAGGACGCGCTGTTCGACAAGGTGCACGAGTTGTCGGCCGTCGGCAGCCAGATCGCCGCCGAACTGGGTCCGGCGCCCGGGGAGATCGCGGACTTCGCCGACAACGTGCCCACCATCAGCCAGGACGCCAATCAGCCGCCGGTCGCCGAGCTCTGGTATGACGACCCTCGCACCGATACGAAAGCCTTTCTGCGCGAACGGGGTTGGCGCGTCACCGGCGTGGACCTGGTGGACAAGGCGGCCACCGAATACGGACGGCCGTTCACCGAGCTGCCGGCCGTCTTCGATCGGCTGCTGCGCACCAAGTTCTTCACCGCCGTCCGCGAGCGCTGACCGACGGGTGCCGCCGTCACGTGACGGACGCCGGTTGTTCGCCTCGTCGTCACCGTGGTGCGCACTGGTTCTGGAAGCCTTGACCGACGGGTCGAACCGATTCGGCCCGCACCTTCGACAAGGGCGGCCATGACCGAACACTTGCGCGCATACAACAGCCTGTGGCAGGTCCGCAGTGACTCATGGTGCCGGCTGGAGGAAGCCGCAGACCGGCTGACCCGCCCGACGACCACCGGTGCCCTCAAGGACAAGTGGGCCGGGGCCTGCCAAGATCTGCTGAGCCGCCTGAGCACCCTGGAGCCGTACTGGGCCTACCCCGGGGCTCCCCAATTCGCGCGCGTCCAACGCCTTTTCGCCGGCGGTCACTACGACAAGTTCGCCCAGGCCGCCGCCCAGATCAACCGCGCGCTGACCACCGAGTCGTATCGGTCGGGCGATGTGGACAACGCCGGTGCCGACGAGCTCGACATGTTCCCCTCTGACCCGCGCCAGCTGATCGAGCACCAGCCGGCGTCGCAGCGCGACCGCCCCTACTTCGAGGTGCTCGTCGTGGAGAAGATGACCGAGGACCAAGAGCGGGCGCTGCGCAACGAGGTGCGCAAGTGGCGGCGCCCCGACGACGAATTCGTCTACGAGCTCGTCGTGGTCTCCAGCGGGGACGAGGCCCTCATCGCGGCGCGGCTCAACGTGAACCTGCAGGCGGTCGTCATCCGGCGGCGCTTCTCCCACCAGTCCACCCGGGACCTGTCGGCGCTCACGGAGTTCGTCGACGCCGCGGTGTCCGACGAACTCAACGACCACCAGACCCCCGAAGAACGCGCGCAGATCCTGGCCGTCGAGCTGGCGAAACTACGGCCCGAGCTCGACCTGTACCTGATGACCGAGATCGACGTGGAGGACATCGCCGGGCGGTTGGGCCAGTACTTCCGTCGGGTGTTTCACGCCCGGGAAGGCATGCTGGAGCTGCACCTGTCGATCCTGCACGGCGTCGCCGCGCGGTACCGCACGCCGTTCTTCAGCGCGCTCAAGCAATACAGCCACCGGCCGACCGGCGTCTTCCACGCCTTGCCGATCTCGCAGGGCAAGTCGATCGTCAACTCGCACTGGATCAAAGACATGGTGGGCTTCTACGGCCTGGACGTGTTCATGGCCGAGACGTCGGCCACCTGCGGTGGGCTCGATTCACTGCTCGAACCGACCGGCCCGCTGCGCGAGTCGCAGCAGCTCGCCTCGCAGGCCTACGGATCGCGGCACACCTACTTCGTCACCAACGGCACGTCGACGGCAAACAAGATCGTCACCCAGGCATTGGTGGCGCCGGGTGACATCGTGCTGCTGGATCGCAACTGCCACCAGTCGCATCACTACGGGATGATGCTCGCCGGGGCGAATGTCGTGTACCTGGAGGCATATCCGCTCAACGAGTACTCGATGTACGGCGCCGTGCCGCTGCGCGAGATCAAGTCCAAGCTGTTGGCGCTCAAACGCGCCGGCAAGCTCGACCGGGTCAAGATGATGTCGCTGACCAACTGCACCTTCGACGGCATCGTCTACGACGTCGAACGCGTGATGGAAGAGTGCCTGGCCATCAAGCCCGACCTCGTATTCCTTTGGGACGAAGCCTGGTTCGCGTTCGCACGGTTCCACCCCGTCTATCGCACGCGCACGGCGATGGCGTCGGCGCGCGCGCTGCGGGAGCGGTTGCAGGACCCGGAGTACCGGCGCCGCCACGAGGAGGAGCTGGCCGGGCAGCGCGGCGACGAGCCGAGCGACGACGACCTGCTCGAGCGGCGCCTGCGTCCCGACCCGGCGCGGGCGCGGGTCCGCGTCTACGCGACGCAGTCGACGCACAAGACGCTGACCGCCCTGCGCCAGGGGTCGATGATCCACGTCTTCGACCAGGACTTCGACCAGAAGGTCGCGGAGCCGTTCCACGAGGCCTACATGGCCCACACGTCGACCTCACCGAATTACCAGATCCTAGCGTCGTTGGACCTCGGCCGCCGCCAGGTGGCGCTCGAGGGCGTCGAGCTGGTGCAACGGCAGATCGAGAACGCCATGCAGCTGCGCGACGCGATCGACAACCACCCGTTGCTGAGCAAGTACATGCGGTGCCTGCGCACGTCGGACCTGATCCCGGAGGATTTCCGGCCGTCGGCCATCGCCCAACCGCTGCGCTCGGGGCTGCGAAACATGATGGCGGCGTGGGAGTCCGACGAATTCGTGCTCGACCCGTCGCGGATCACGCTTTACATCGGCCACACAGGTTATGACGGGGACACGTTCAAGCGCCAGCAGCTGATGGACCGCTACGGCATCCAGATCAACAAGACGTCGCGCAACAGCGTGTTGTTCATGACCAACATCGGCACCACCCGCAGCTCGGTCGCCTTCCTGGTCGAGGTGCTCGTCAACATCGCCCGCGAGCTCGACCAGAACATCTCGGAGATGAGCCTCGGTGAGCGGGAGCATTTCGAGCGCGCGGTCTACCGGCTTACCGAAATGTCTTTGCCGCTACCGGATTTCAGCGGCTTCCACCCCGCCTTCCTGGATCACTCCGGCTCTCAACCCACGCCCGAGGGCGACGTGCGCCGCGGGTTCTACCTGTCCTACTACGACACCAACTGCGAGTACCTCAGCGGTCAGCAGATCGAGGAGCGGTTGGACGCCGGCGTGGACGTGGTCTCGGCGACCTACGTGACGCCCTACCCGCCGGGATTCCCGGTACTGGTGCCTGGGCAGGTGTTCAGCCACGGCATCCTGCAGTTCATGCGCGACCTCGACACACCCGAAATCCACGGCTATACGCCGAACTTCGGCTATCGGGTGTACACCGAGAAGGCCATCGAGATCGCGTCGGGCGCGACGGCGGTCGATGATCGGCGCAGCGACGGGGGGCCCGCCGAGCACCAGGCGCCGAAGCGCAAGCCCGGCAAGCGCGGCGGCTCGGGCGGTGACTCCACCGTGCCCGAGGTGGGGCACGACGAACTGCTCGGGCAGCAACATCCCGGTGATGCGCTCACCACGCCCCCGCCGGGCGGCGGTAACGGCGCTTCCCGCGTCGGGGCGGCCGAACCCGGCGGCGACTAGCGGTCCCGGCGCCGCTCGAGGATCGGCAGCACTCGCTCGGCCCACCGAATGTTTTCCTGCTCCAACGCGATTCCGCGCAGCAGGGTCAGGTAGGGACCCACCCGCTCGGCGTGCGCCAGGTAGTCGTCTTCGGCGCGGTCCTCGAGCAGGCGTGTCCGCAACCGCTCGTAGCGGTGCAGTTTTGCTGTCGCCCGGTGCAGTCGCTCCCGCACAAAAGTGACGATGGCGCCCGCGTCGCCGGCATCGGATGCCTGAACCTTGATCATCAGTTCGTCCCGAATGACCGACGCCCGAGGCGCCTTGGCCGTGAACTGCGCGATCGCGTCGCGGCCCGCGTCGGTCAGGGAGAACATGCGCTTGTTCGGTCGGCGTTCCTGCTGCACGACCCGGGCCTCGACGAGACCCTGTGCGGCCAGCCGGTCGAGTTCGCGGTAGAGCTGTTGCGGGGTGGCCATCCAGAAGTTGGCGACCGAGGCGTCGAAGCCTTTGGCCAGGTCGTAGCCGGACGCCTCGCCCTCGAGCAGGGCGGCCAGGACGGCGTCACGCAGCGACACCGGCGAAGAATACCCCGAGATAGTCAACAAAGTGATTAATCACCCTATGGACAGCTGTCAGCGACCGAGCTAGTGTCAGGCTCGACTATTCAACAAATTGACTATGCGAGGTTCCCGATGCATCCCTTCCGCAAAGCCGTCGAAGAACGCGACGAGACTCGCATCCAGGCTTTGCTGGCCGACGACGTGGTGTTCACCAGCCCGGTGGCCTTCAAGCCGTACGTCGGCAAGCCGATCACGGCCGCGATCCTGCGGGGCGTGCTGCGGGTCTTCGAGGACTTCCGCTATGTGCGCGAGATCCGCGACGCCGGCGGCCGGGACCACGCGTTCGTGTTCGAAACCGGCATCGCCGGCGCGCCGGGCGTTCGCGTCACCGGCTGCGACTTCCTGCACTTCGACGACGACGGGCTGATCGACGACTTCATGGTGATGGTGCGGCCGCTGTCGGGCGCGACGGCGCTGTCCACCGCGATGGGGGCGCAATTCGAGCGGATCCAGCAAGAGGCGGTCCTGTTGGCCGAGCAGTTCAGCGGCGCGTCATAGTAATGACCATGCGAATCGGTTTGGGCATCAATTACGCGGGTGGATTCAAGGATGTGGCCGCGGAAGTCGCCGACCTCGAGCACGCCGGGCTGGACATCGTGTTCGTGCCGGAGGCGTATTCGTTCGACGCGGTCAGCGCGCTCGGGTATCTCGCCGCCAGCACCGAACGAGTGGGGTTGGCGTCGGGCATCCTGCAGCTCTACACCCGAACCCCCACGCTGACGGCGATGACCGCGGCTGGCTTGGACTACGTCTCCGACGGTCGGTTCACCCTCGGCCTGGGCGCGTCCGGGCCGCAGGTGATCGAGGGTTTCCACGGTGTGCCCTATGACGCCCCGATCGGCCGCACGCGCGAGGTGATCGACATCTGCCGCCAGGTGTGGCGGCGCGAGACCGTCAAGCACGAGGGCAAGCACTACACCATTCCGCTGCCCGCGGGGCAGGGCACCGGGCTGGGTAAACCTCTCAAGCTCATCAATAAGCCGGTGCGCGAACGGATTCCGGTTTTGGTGGCCGCGCTGGGGCCCAAGAACGTCGAATTGGCGGCCGAGATCGCCGAGGGTTGGCAGCCGATCTTCTTCCTGCCGGAAAAGGCCCACGACGTGTGGGGTCAGGCGCTGGCCGACGGCCGGGCCAAGCGCGACCCGGCGCTGGGTGAGCTCGACGTGTTCGCCGGGCCCGTGCTGGCCATCGGTGAAAACGTCGAGCCACTGCGGGAATTCGTCAAACCGCACCTGGCGCTGTACATCGGCGGGATGGGCGCCAAGGGCAAGAACTTCTACCATGCGTTGGCGACCAAATACGGCTATGGCCCGCAGGCCGACCGGATCCAGGAGCTCTACCTGGCCGGCGACAAGGAGGGCGCCGCCAAGGTCGTTCCCGACGAATTGGTGCGTGACGTGAACCTGATCGGCAGCCGCGAGTTCGTCAGGGAGCGGTTGGCGGCGTTCCGCGAGGCGGGGGTCACCACGCTCAACGTGTCACCCATCGCCGAGACGTCGGCCGAGCGCGTCAAGCTGATCGAGACTCTGCGCGGCCTGATCTAGCGGGCGGCTTGCCGGTGTCGATCCCGGCGTAGCCGCAGCGCGCGGGCGACGGCCGCGACCAGGGCGAGCACCGCCATCACACCCAGGATCCAGGCGGAGACCGGCGCGCTCGTGGTCGCCAGGACCAGCGGTAGCCCGAAGCCGAGGTAGGTCACCACGTAGAACAGCCCGGTGAGCGCGCCGCGAAGGTGCTGCGGGGCGGCGGCCTCCAAGTCGATCAGGCCCTCGCGCAGGCACAGCCCCGACGCGCAGCCCAAGACGAGCAACAGCGGCAGGCCCAGCGCCGGCGTCAGGCCGGGCGGCGCCGCCGCGGTGACCGCGTAGCCGAGCGCGGCCAGCACGGCGCCGGCGGTTCCCGTCCGCGGCCCCCACCGCAGGGCGCGGGCCACCACCTGGACGACGCCGCTGATGCCGTTGACCAACAGCGTCGCGACGCCCGCGGCGATCGGCGCCGCGAGGGTGGTGTGAATGCGGCCCGGGATGGTGACGAAACCCAGGGTGGCCGAGGCAAACACCCACGGTGCCAGCGGCATCGCCCAACTCAGGGCGCGTGCGGTGCCCTGCGGGGCCGCCGGTGCCGGGCCCTCCGACATCTCCGGCACCGCCGGGGCCGCCGGCGCCGCCGCGGCGGGCTGCGCCGTCGCGGCGGTCAGGGCCGCCGCCAGCATGACGATGCCGGCGGCGACGCCGAAGGACAGCCGGACACCCGACCCGCCGGCCCAGGCGATGAGGCCGCCGGCGAACGGGCCGATGGCGAACCCGGCGGTCAGCACCGCCCCGGCCGTCGCCGCGCCCGCCGCCCCACGCAGGTCCGACGCCCACGCGGTGCAGGAGCTGACCGCCAGGCCGACCCCGACTCCCACGATCAGCCGGCCCGCCAACAGGACGCCGGTCTCCTGGGAAACCAGCATCGCCGCCGTCCCGGCCAGCGTCGCCGCGGCGCCCGCCAGCGCCAGCGGCCGGCGTCCGATCGCGTCCGAGACGCGCCCACCGACCAGCAGCCCGGGAAGCAAGCCCACCGCATAGATGCCGAAGATCGCGTCCAGCGTCGTCGTGGACAGGTGCTGACGATCGCTGATCACGGGCATCAGACCGACGAAGTGGTTGGCCACCCAGCCCGTCGCCAGCAGCAGGGCCAGGACGCACGCGAACAACCCCCGGTCACCGGCGGCCTGCGATACCGGCCGACGGTCGCGGCCCGTCACAGCATTCGACGTCACCGATTCGCCCCTCCACTTTCGTGCCGACGCAGTACAACGCGACGCCGCCCCGGTACTTATTCCCGCCAGGCGGCGCGCCATGCACCGGCGACGCCGCAGCCGCCCTGCGACGGGGGCGCTGCAAACTCCAAGCGGCCGTGGGCACGTCACGTTCTCGGGTTTGAAACCAACCGATTTGGTGTACTGATACCACTACTCGGACCCAGGAAGGCAAACGATGAAGCAAATTGCGGCCGCCGCCCTCGCGATCGCGGTCATGCTGTCCAGCGCGTGTTCGGCTTCCCAGATCGTCAACACCGGCGGCGACACCAAGTGCAAAGACTTCACCTCGCAGGACGAGAAGAAGCAGAACGACGAAGTGAGCAAGATGCTCAAGGACAAGAGCGGCGCAGATCCCACCAACGTGGAGATCTCGGCGACGCGGCTGTCCGCGACGACCTACTGCCAGACCCTCGGCAAGCCGGACAGCAAAATCTCCGAAGCCCCCCACGGCTGAGCGCGCGCCGCCGTTTTAATCTCGCCTAGCCCAAATCTGGTGACCGGCGGTCACGGTTCCTAAGCTGCGCGGGTGATGTCGACCAGTCCCGCGCCGGCACGGGTGTCGCTGCGCGGGGTCGACCGGACCTACGGGAGCCACGCGGTCCTGCATCAGGTCGACCTCGACATCGAGCCGGGCGAGGTCGTCGCGCTTCTCGGGGCGTCGGGTAGCGGCAAATCGACGCTGCTGCGCCTCATCGCGGGCCTCGATCAGCCGAGCGGCGGGCGCATCGAGATCGACGGCCGCGGCGTGCGCGGCATCGACCCGCGCTGCGCCGTGGTGTTTCAAGAGCCGCGCCTGCTGCCGTGGCGGTCGCTGGCCGGCAACGTCGAATTCGGCTTGACGCCGGGCACACCGCGCGCCGGCGGCTCCGACGACGTCCGGCACTGGCTGGACGTCGTGGGTCTGACCCCGTTCCGGGACCACTATCCGCGCCAGGTGTCGGGCGGCATGGCCCAGCGGGCCGGCTTGGCGCGAGCCCTGGCCCGCCGCCCCGGTGTCTTGCTGCTGGACGAACCGCTCGCCGCCCTGGACGCCCTGACGCGCTTGCGCATGCAGGATCTGCTCGACGCGGTGCAGCAGGAGGCGGGCACCACCACGGTGCTGGTCACCCATGACGTCGACGAGGCGGTGATCCTCGCCGACCGCGTGCTTATCCTGCGCGCCGACGAAACCGGCGGCGCCGGCATCGCGGCGACATACGACGTGGCGATCCCCAAACCGCGCGACCGCGGCGACCCGCGGCTCACCGCGCTGCGCGAGCGGCTCCTCGACGAGCTCGGGGTGCCCCGCCGCGGCAGCGACAACGTCAGATCCGCCGTCGCAGAGGAGACGCAAGCATGGTGACAGGCCGCCCCGGCCGGCGAGCTCGACTGGCCTCGATCGCGGTGAGCGCGGGCGTGATCGCCGCGGCCGGCTGCGGATCGCACTCGGGCAGCTCCGCCGGTAAGGACATCCACCTCGACTACGCCTATTACAGCCCGCTGAGCCTGGTGGTCCGCGACCAGCACCTACTGGAGAACCGCGGCTACAACGTCACGTGGGTGCTCTCGGCCGGCAGCAATAAAGCCAATGAGGGCCTGCGGTCCAAGGCGCTCGACGTCGGGTCGACCGCCGGCTCGGCCGCGCTGGTCGCGCGCGCCAACGGGTCGCCGATCAAGAGCATCGACCTCTACGCCGGTGGCGAGTGGACGGCGCTGCTGGTGACCAAGAACTCGCCCATCAACACCGTCGCCGATCTCAAGGGCAAGAAGGTTGCCGTCACCAAGGGCACCGACCCCTACTTCTTCCTCCTGCAATCGCTTGCGACCGCGGGCCTTTCGCCGAACGACATCGAGATCGTGAACCTGCAGCACGCCGACGGCAAGACCGCCCTGGAGCGCGGCAACGTCGACGCGTGGTCCGGGTTGGATCCGTTCATCGCCGAGACGATTCAGCAATCGGGCTCGCGTTTCATCTACCGCAACCCGAGCTTCAACAGCTACGGGTTTCTCAACGCCCGGGAGGATTTCATCGCCGCCCACCCCGACGCGGTGCAGGCGGTTGTCAACAGCTACGAGGAGGCCCGCAGGTGGGCGAAGGCGCATCCCGATCAACTGGCAGCGTTGCTGGCCTCGCAGGCGAACATCCCGCTCAGCGTGGCGCAGGAGGAACTGACGCGGACCCTGGTGGACATCAACCCGGTGCCGGGGGACGCGCAGCGGGCGGTGCTGACCAAGGTGGAGCCGTTGGCGGTGGCCGACTCCGACATCAAATCCGACGACGCCGGCAACAACGCGCTGAACACGCTGATCGAGCCGAAGTACATCCTGCAGGCGCACTGACCGCGGGCTCGGCGCGGCTGGGGCGGCTGCGGCGGGTGCTGGTGGGGCTCGTCGTCCCGGTGCTGCTGCTGGTGAGTTGGCAGCTCGCCACGGCGGTCACGGGCTACTTCGCGCCCAGCCAGCTGCCGCCCCCCGGCGACGTCGTCTCCGCGCTCGGCGTTTTGCTGCGGCGCGGCGACCTGTGGACGCACCTGGGCGCGAGCGGGTCGCGGGTGCTGGTCGGTTACCTGTCCGGCGCCGTCGCGGCGCTCGCGCTCGGTTCGCTCGTCGGGCTGTCGCTGACTGCGCGCCGATTGCTCGCGCCGACCGTCGCCGCCTTCCGCACCGTGCCGTCCCTGGCCTGGGTTCCGTTGCTCCTGTTGTGGTTTGGCATCGACGAGACACCCAAGATCCTGATGGTCGCGATCGGCGCATTCTTCCCGATCTACACCACGACGGCGTCGGCGCTCGCACACGTCGACGCGCACCTGTTGGAGGTGGGGCGCGCGTACGGTCGGCGCGGTGCGTCGTTGTTGACGACGGTGATGCTGCCCGCGGCGGCTCCGGAGCTGGTCAACGGGCTGCGGCTGGGCCTGGCGAACGCCTGGTTGTTCGTGGTCGCCGCCGAGCTCATCGCCTCGTCGAAGGGCCTCGGCTTCTTGCTGATCGACAGCCAGAACACCGGACGCACCGACGTCATGCTGCTCGCGATCGTCTTGCTGGCCGCCCTGGGCAAGCTCAGCGACATGATCCTGGGCGCTTTGGAGACCCGGATCGCGCGGCGGCGCGGGTAGCCCACCGGTCGGCGACCAGCCAGCCGCCGGTCAGCAACTGCCACGACGTGATCGAGTAGACGCTGCCACGCTCCCACACCCCGGCCGCCAACACCCCAGGGTGCCCCGTCACCGAATTGACCGCCAGCACGGCCAGGCACGCCAAGCCCAGCGCCGCAAGCGCTTTCGACGCGCGGATGTAGACGCGCCGCGCGTTCTGAATCTCGACGGCCGTCGATCCCAGCGCGATGGCGACGTTGCCACCGGCGATGGCCAACACCGCGCCGACGACGTGCACCGTGCCGCTGTGCACCGTCGCGATCACCACATTGCCTGCCGCATTGACTCCCGCCGCCGCCACGAACGCGAAGCTCCGGCGCGGCCGCCCCGGTACGCTCAGCAGCGCGCCGAGGAAGAACAACACGCCCTGCCCGACGAACGCCACCCGCAGCCACACCGCGCGCGGCGAATCGATCACCTGACCGTGCACCGTGGCACCGCTCGGCAGGGCAAGGTCGCTGATGTAGTTGCGGGCGTAGCTGTAGGCGGGGTGAAAGCTCGCGGCGGCGACCGCCTCCAGGGCCAGGTACCCGACGGCCGCCACCGCCCACAGCATCGCCCCCCGCACCGCCCGGCCTCCTCCCGCGACTTGACCCGAGCGTAGGCAATGCCCGCAGAATGGCGCGATGCGGGCGACGCGACGGGTGGGGAAGATCGCCGTGGCTGCGGCCGCGACGCTGGTGGCCCTGAGTGGTTGCGGCGCGCCCTCCGACCGCGGCGCAGCCTCAGGAGACGTCGCCGGCCCCGTCGACATCGGCGGGGGCCGCCACCTCTACCTCACCTGCCGCGGAAGCGGCGCGCCCACAATCGTTTTGGAGTCCGGTTACCACAACTCGGCGGACCCGTGGACCCAGTCCGACGCCGCGGTGCCGGCGGTCGGCCCCGCCGTGCTGCCCGCCCTGGCCGCCGATCACCGGGTCTGCGCCTACGACCGGCCGGGCACGCTGCGCTACGCCGACCCACCCACCCTCACCGACCGCAGCTCGCCGGCCGCGATGCCGCGCACCGCGCACGACGTCGTCGAGGACCTGCATGCGCTGCTGGCCGCCGCGCACGTGCCGGGCCCTTACGTGCTGGCGGGGCACTCGCTGGGCGGACTGTTCGCCAGGCTCTACGCGCAGACCTTTCCCGACCAGGTGCGCGCGGTGGTGTTCGTCGACGCGTTCGCCGTGGAGATTCCCGGACTGATGGGATCGAACTGGCCGGCGTACCGCCGGATGCTGGATCGGCCGCTGCCGCAGTTCACCGACTCGTCGGTGTACGAGGAGATCGACATCGACAAGAGCGTCGAGCAGGTCGCCGCGGCGCCGGCGTTTCCGGCGATACCGACCGTCGTGCTGACCCGGACGGAGCCGTTCGCCGTCCCTCCCGAGGTGCCGCCCGAGCAGGGCGCCGCGTTGGAGCAGGCGTGGCGGGACGCCACGGCGAGCCTGATCGGGCTGCGTCCCCAGACGCCGCACCTGATCGCCACCGGCAGCGATCATTTCGTCCAGATCCACCAACCGGACCTGGTGGTGGCGGGAATCCGGCTCGCGCTGCGCCGGTCGGGCGGCTAGAAGAAGAACCCGGCGTGCGGGGCTTGGGGCACCGCGAACAACCGGTCGGCGGCGTCGAGTGCGCGCGGGTCGGCGCTGCGGGCCAGCCCGGCGAGGGCGAGCTCGCGCCACGTCGCGCCGCCGAGCAGGACCCCGGCGAGCCCCTCGACGTCGACCTCGAGTTCCGCCGGCCGCCCGGTCGGTTCGGCACCGGCGCCCGTGATCGCGTACGTGCCCGAATTGCTCTGCAGTAGCGGATCATTCACCGCGACGGTGATCTCACCCGCGCCGAGGTACCGGCGTTTGGACAGGGCCTGCGCAACGTCGACGACACGCAGCCACGTCTCGTCGTGGACCGCGGTCACGCGGACCGCTCGCCGGTCGGCGACGAGCCAGGGCATCGGGTCGTCCAGGGGAAGCATCCAAAAGACCACTCGGTCAACGAGATCGAGTTCGAGCAGGAAACGCAGCAGGCCTAGGTAGGCCGCGGCGGTGGGCGCGAAGAAATCCTCGACCACGATGCTGCGCTGCCGGCTGACGAACCACTGGTCGGTGTCCGCGGGGCGGTAGCGGACGAAGCCGGATTCCGCTCCCGGATCGCCGTGTACCGCCACATAGGTTGGGCCCGGCGATGATTGAGTCCGCAACCGCACGCCCTCCCACCACGCCGGCGGCCGGTCGATGGTGCCCGGGCGGCCCGGACGGTGTTCGGCGTAAATGCGGGGCAACGTCTCCCACGCGTGTGCGGCGTCGAGGAGCCGCACGGGGCCTCCGGCCCCGACGCCGGGACGCAGAGCCGCCCTCGACGTGTCCACCTCGACGGACTGCGACACTGTGGCGACGCCGTAGCCGTAGCGCCCGTAGATGGTGGCCTCCGAAGCCCGCAACGTCGCCACCGCCTCGCCACGCGCGGCGACGTCGCGCAGTTGGTGGTCGATCAACGCGGTGGCCAGGCCCCGTCGGGTGTGCGACGGCAACACGCCGATGTGGGTGACCGCCGCGTGGCCGACGACCGCGCCGCCGGGCAAGGTCAGCCCGCTGGTGACGGCGTCGGCGGTGCCGACGAGCTGACCGTCGACGAAGGCCCCGATCGTTCGGCCCGGTTCCAGTAGTCGCGTGATCTGGCCCGGCGCCAACTCGGGCAGGGGCGGGAAGCCGATCATGGCGGTGCGGAAGACGTTCGCCGCCGCGATCAGGTCGCTCTCGGTGTCGAGTACGCGGATCTCTGTGCTCATGCCGTCATCATCTCCGGCGGGACCGGTGCCCGGTGTGGGCGGCTTTGGAATCGGCATGATTCCTGGCGGCCCACCGGTTAATCGCCTGTCGCGCCGCCGCGCGGCACCATCGGGGCGGTCGCGCAACGAAACGCCACCAGGAATCCGGTCACTAAAATTTGTGTTACACGGCGTGCTGGCAGGTTCGCACCCTGCGGTCGTTCCTGTACATCGACGAAAGAAGCCCTGCCGATGCCTGATTCGTCAACGCGACTGCATCTCGCCGCGGCGCTGGACGGCGCGGGATGGCACCCCGCGGCGTGGCGGGAACCCGACGCCCGGCCCGCCGAGGTGTTCGGAGCTCGTTACTGGGCCGATCTGGTCGGCGAGGCCGAGCGGGGCGCGCTGGACTTCGTGACGATCGAAGACTCGTTAACGGTGCAGTCAGACGACCCGTTGTCCCCCGATTCCCGGACCGACCGCGTCCGCGGTCGGCTGGACGCGGTGCTCATCGCCGCCCGCGTCGCGCCGCGCACGCGCGGGATCGGGTTCGTGCCGACCGCGATCGTGACGCACACCGAGCCGTTCCACGTCTCGAAGGCCATCGCCACCCTGGACTACGTCAGCACCGGCCGTGCCGGGGTCCGCGTGCAGGTTGCGGCGCGGGCTGACGCGGCCGCACACTTCGGGCGCCGCTCGTTGCCGCAGCTGTCCCGCGACTTCCTCGATGACCCGGCGAGCCGGCAACAGCTCAGCGACTACTTCGCCGAGGCATCGGATTACGTCGAGGTGCTGCGTCGATTGTGGGACAGCTGGGAGGACGATGCGGAGATCCGCGACATCGCCTCCGGACGCTTCATCGACCGGCACAAGTTGCACTACATCGATTTCGAGGGCCGCTGGTTCTCCGTCAAGGGACCGTCGATCACCCCGCGGCCACCGCAGGGGCAGCCGATCGTCGCGGCCCTGGGCCACGGCGGCCCGTCCTACCAGTTGATCGCGGACAGCGCGGACATCGGGTTCGTCACCCCGCGCGACGCCGCGCACGCCGCCGACATCGTCGTGGAGATCGGTGCGCTGCAACGGGCCGTCGGGCGCGGCGAGGACGCCGCGGTCCGCCTCTTCGGTGACCTGGTGGTGTTCCTCGACCACACCTCCGCGGCCGCCCACGCCCGGCGACGCCGCCTCGACGCCGCCGCCGGCATCGAATTCGACAGCGATGCAACCAGTTTCGTCGGTACGCCGACGCAGCTGGCCGACCTACTGCAGGAGTGGCACGCCGCGGGCCTGGCCGGGTTTCGGCTACGCCCCGCCGCGCTGCCCCACGACCTGGTGCAGATCACCGAGGGTCTCGTTCCCGAACTGCGGCGCAGGGGCGCGTTCCGCGACGCCTACGCGGCCGACACGCTGCGCGGAACGCTCGGGTTGGCCCGCCCCGCCAACCGCTACGCGAACGCCTGACCGCGAAGGAACTCTCCAATGACCAAGCCGACAAAGCAAATTCATCTGGCCCGCTCGTAGCGTTGGCCTTCGGCCAAAAAGCCTCCGCGGCGGAAGTTCTCGCCGGTGAAGGCGTCCCAGGACGTCACCACGTTCCACGCGGCGCGGCCGGCGGACAGGTGATCGAGCGAGGCGAACTGCCGCGCCACCTCGTAGGGCTCGTTGAAGGTGGAGTTGATGGTGCCGGTCAGCCCGATGCGTTCGGTGACCGCCGCCAACGCGGCCAGCACGGTGAACGTGTCGGGGCGGCCGACGACGTCCAGGTCGTAGATCAGGCCGTTCTGCTCGCGCAACCGCAATCCCTCGGCCAGGAAGAGGAAGTCGAACTTGCCGCGTTCGGCGGTCTGGGCGAATCGCGCGAACGAGCTGAACTCGATGTGGCTACCGGCCGCCGGGTCGCTCCACACCGTGGTGTTGTTGACACCCGGGAAATGCGCGGCCAGATGAATTTGCTTTGTCGGCTTGGTCATTGGAGAGTTCCTTCGCGGTCAGGCGTTCGCGTAGCGGTTGGCGG
>NZ_LZKC01000344.1:0-3200 GCF_001672685.1 Mycobacterium sp. E2462 | reverse complement strand
CGCGCCGGGCTGAGCTACGAAACGGTGCTCGCGATGGTCGAGCAGCGCCTCCCGCAAATACCGCGGTACCGGCAAAAGGTGCGAGAAGTCCCGGGCGGCACCGCGCGACCCGTGTGGCTCGACGACAGCGACTTCGACATCACCTACCACGTGCGGCGGTCGGCGCTGCCGTCGCCGGGCAGCGACGAGCAGCTGCATGAGCTGATCGCCCGCCTCGCGGCGCGGCCCCTCGACAAGACCCGGCCGCTGTGGGAGATGTACGTCGTCGAGGGTCTGTCGAAGAACCGCGTCGCCCTCTACACCAAGTCGCACCAGGCCCTGATCAACGGCATGACGGCGCTGGAGCTCAACCACGTCATCGCCGATCGGACCAAGCGGCCGCCGACCTTCCCCGAGGACATCTGGGTGCCCGAACGCGACCCCGGCAACACCCGGCTGATGCTGGGGGCGATCGGCGACTGGTTCGTGGGCCCCGGCACCCAGCTGCAGGCCGTCGGATCGGCGGTCGGCGCCCTGGTGACCAACCACGGCGAGCTGATCGACGCGGGCCGCCGGGTCCTGGACTTCGCCCGGACGATCGCCCGCGGCACCGCTCCCAGCAGCCCGCTCAACGCCACCGTGTCCCGCCACCGGCGGTTCACCGTCGCCAGCGGCAGCCTGGAGGACTACCGCGCCGTGCGCGCCCGGTACGACTGCGACGTCAACGACGTGGTGCTCGCTGTCATCGCCGGGGCCCTCGGCAATTGGCTGATGTCGCGCGGGGTCGCCGTCGCGACGTCGGCGACGGTGCGCGCCATGGCGCCGCTGTCGGTGTACGCCGACGGCCAGCTCGACGCGACCGGACCCGGGCAGGCGATCAGCCAGGTAATGCCCTTCCTGGTCGACCTGCCCGTCGGCGAGCCCAACGCCGTGGTGCGGCTGTCACAGATCGCGCACGCCACCGAGTCGAACCCCACCGCAGCCCGGCTGGTGGACGCCCGGACCATCGTCACGCTGTCGGGTTTCGCGCCGCCCACGCTGCACGCCATGGGAATCCGGGTCGCCACCAGCTTTCCCAGCTTCTCCAAGCGCACCTTCAACCTGCTGATCACCAACGCGCCGGGCGCCCAAAAGCAGATGTACGTCGCGGGCACCAAGCTGCTGGAGACCTACGCCGTGCCGCCGCTGCTGCACAACCAGGCGCTGGCGATCAGCGTGACGTCCTACAACGGCATGCTCTACTTCGGGATCAACGCCGACCGCGAGGCCATGAGCGACGTGGACCTGCTGCCCGGCCTGCTGGCGCAATCCCTGGAGGAACTGCTCGACGCGTCCCGCTAGCGGCTCGGGGTCGAAACGGCCGCCGAGCTCTATCATTCGTTGACGTGAGCACCGCCACCGCGAAGGCGAGCAAGAAGAAATCGGCGCCCAAGATCTCCGACGCCGTCTACGAAGCCGAATTGTTCCGGCTGCAAACGGAATTCGTCAAACTTCAGGAATGGGTGCGCCACAGCGGGGCCCGGCTGGTGGTCCTCTTCGAGGGCCGCGACGCCGCGGGCAAGGGCGGCGCCATCAAGCGGATCACCGAATACCTCAGCCCGCGGGTGGTGCAGGTCGCGGCGCTGCCGGTGCCCACCGATCGGGAACGCGGGCAATGGTATTTCCAGCGCTACATCGCGCACTTGCCCGCCAAGGGCGAGATCGTGCTGTTCGACCGGTCCTGGTACAACCGCGCCGGCATCGAAAAAGTGATGGGATTCTGTACGCCCCACGAGCACGCGCTGTTTCTGCGGCAGACGCCCATCTTCGAGCAGATGCTGATCGACGACGGGATCCTGCTTCGCAAGTACTGGTTCTCGGTGTCCGAGGGCGAGCAACTGCGCCGGTTCAAGGCCCGGCGCAACGACCCGGTGCGCCGCTGGAAGCTCTCGACCATGGACCTCGAATCGGTGTACCGCTGGGAGGATTACTCCCGCGCCAAGGACGAGATGATGGTGCACACCGACACCCCGGCCAGCCCCTGGTACGTCGTCGAGTCCGACATCAAGAAGCATGCGCGGCTGAACATGATGGCCCACCTGCTGTCGACCGTGGATTACCACGAGGTGCAGACGCCGGAGGTGACGCTGCCGCGGCGGCCCGTGGTCAGCGGCGCCTATCGCCGGCCCCCGCGCGAGCTGTCGACCTACGTCGACGACTATGCGGCCACATTGATCGAGGGAGCGGCCCGGTGACCGTCGTCTACATTCCCGCCACGCTGCGCATGCTGCGGCAGCTCGTCGCCGACGGGTCCCTGTGGCCGGTCAACGGCACGGCGTTCGCGCTGACGCCGGCGCTGCGCGAGGCCTACGCCGAGGGCGACGACGACGAACTGGCCGACGTGGCGTTGCGGGAGGCGGCGCTGGCGTCGCTGCGGCTGCTGGCGCACGACGACGATCCCGCCGCCGCGCCGGACGCCCTGCCGCCGCGGCGGGCCGTGCTGGCGGCCGAGGTCGAGGGAGCCACCTACCGGCCCGACCTGGACGACGCGGTGGTCCGGCTCGCCGGGCCGGTCCGGGCCGAGGACGTGATCGCCGCCTACGTCGACAACGCGGCGGCCGAAGCGGCGGTCGCCAGGGCGATCGAGGCCGTCGACGACGCCGACCTGGGCGATGAGGACGCCGAGTTGATCGTGGGCGACGCGCAAGACCATGATTTGGCTTGGTACGCCAACCAAGAGCTGCCGTTTCTGCTTGACCTGCTCTGACGCACCGCTGGCTACGGTACCGTAAGTTACGGTACCGTAGGGTGCAGGCCGGGCGGCGCGGGATCGCGCCGATTGCAAGCAGGAAGCCACACCGCCGCGCCGTATGCAGGAGCTTCCCCGTGGGTAAGGATTCGACACCGATGGCCGCGCACATCGCCGACACCAAGCGGCCCGTCATCGCGGGCGCCGAGCGCAATCCCGGGTGGCATCTGCTGCGCAAGATCGCCGCGCGCATCACCACGCCGCTGCTGCCCGACGACTACCTGCACCTGGCCAACCCGCTGTGGTCGGCGCGCGAGCTGCGGGGCCGGATCCTCGAGGTGCGCCGCGAGACCGAGGATTCCGCGACCCTGGTCATCAAGCCGGGCTGGGGCTTCAACTTCGACTACGAACCCGGCCAGTACATCGGCATCGGCCTGTTGATGAACGGGCGCTGGCGGTGGCGGTCCTACTCGCTCACCTCGACGCCGGCCAC
>NZ_LZKC01000343.1:0-684 GCF_001672685.1 Mycobacterium sp. E2462 | reverse complement strand
GCCATGACGGACTGCTCGCGCGCGGCTGCCGGCCCGTTCAGCGCGGGCGCGCCGCGCGTGCTGGTGGTCGAGGATTCCGAGACCATCCGCGAAATGGTCAGCGAGGCGCTCACCGACGTCGGCTATCACACCGCCGGCCGGTGCGACGGCGACGGGCTGGAGGACGCCCTCGATGGGCTGCGGCCGGACCTGGTGGTGCTCGACGTCATGTTGCCGGGCCGCGACGGCTTCACCCTGATCGACGTCATCCGCGACTGGGGCGACGTCGGCATCGTCCTGATCACCGCCCGCGACGGCCTGCCGGACCGGCTGCGCGGCTTGGACGGCGGGGCCGACGACTACGTCATCAAACCGTTCGAGCTCGCCGAGCTCGTCTCGCGCGTCGGCGCGGTGCTGCGCCGCCGCGGACGGTTGCCGCACGTCGTACAAGTAGGGGACCTGATGCTGGACACCGGCGCGGGCGTCGCCGCGCGCGGCGGCAGCCGGCTCGACCTCACCGCGACGGAGCTGCGGCTGCTCGCCTTCCTCGTCGAGCAGCGCGGCCGCATCGTGAGCGCCGGTCAGATCCTCAACAGAGTGTGGGGCTACGACGCCTACGACCCCAACCTGGTGCAGGTGCACGTCAGCGGACTGCGCCGCAAGCTCGAGGCGCACGGCCCGCGGATCCTGCACACCGTCCGCGGC
>NZ_LZKC01000342.1:0-10298 GCF_001672685.1 Mycobacterium sp. E2462 | reverse complement strand
GGTCTGCTGGTGCAGTTGGGCGAACCAGATGGTCAGGAAGTCGCGGCCCAGGGCGGCGTCGTCGTAGGGCGGCGCGACCTCCTCGACGCGGTGGCCCAGCTCGGTCAGCACGGCCGCGGCCTGCGCGACCGCGGCGACGGCCTCCCGATCCGGGTGGGGATTGATGGCCGAGCGCGTCGAGTAGCCGATCGTCAGGGATTGGGGACGACGCCGGATGAGCTCGCTGAACGGCTCGCCCGGCAGGGCGGCCTGGTAGGCGGCGGCCGGGTCGGGCCCGATCATCGCGCCGCCCTACGACGACGCCGCCCTGGGCCGCGACTTCCTGACCATCTGGTTCGCCCAACTGCACCAGCAGATCGAGGAGATCAAGCGGCGCACCGGGGCCCGCGACAGCGATTTCGAGGCCGACACCCTGGCGGTCGGCGAGCTCGGTCGCTCCGGCGGCGTCCTGGCGCCGCTACGGGCGCTGGAGAACCGGCACCTGTACATCCAGTCGCTGGCCGCGTTCCATGCGGACTACCACTACTTCCTGACGCCCACGCTGGCCACGCCGCCCCTGGCAATCGGCGCCACCACCACGTCGCCGCCCCTACAGCGGGTGGCGCGGGTGGTGAGCCGGTTGCGAGCCGGTTGGGCCATGCGGCTCAGCGGGATCCTCGACGACCTCATCGAGCAGAGCCTGGGCTGGGTGCCGTATACGCAATTGGCCAATCTCACCGGCCGACCGGCGATCAGTGTGCCGTTGCATTGGACGGACGGCGGGCTGCCGCTGGGCGTGCAGTTCGTCGGCAAGCTGGGCTCGGACGGCGAGCTGCTGCAGCTGGCGGCGCAGCTCGAGGAGGCCCGGCCGTGGGCGCACCGGCATCCGGCGCCCGTCTCGGGGCCGGCCTAGCCCGACGTGCCGTCGGGTGACTTGGGGCCGCCGCCCCACAGCTTGGCGAAGCGGCGGGCGACGTCGCCCAGCTTGCCGCCGCGCTGCGACGACTTGATCCTGCCCAGCGTCTGCTTACCCTCGGCCGCGTAGTCCTTGACGGATTCGTCGCCCTCTTCGGCACGCATGTCGTTTCCTTCCTTCGGGGTCTGTGCCGGCGCCGCGACCGGGGAGCTCCGCTCGCCGGGGTCGCTTGGGCGCCTTCGCATGGCTCAAGGCTGCCTACCCGCCGCCCCCGGGGAGTCAAACGCCGGAGCGCCGACCGCCTCACGGCCGCAGTGGGTCCTTACTGGCCTTGACCGGCGCGTTGCTCGGCGGCAGCTTGAGCAGGTTGCCGCGCAGACTGCCCCGCGCGGTGCGCACGGTGACGAGGAACCAGGTGGACAGCAGGCCGGCATAGGCGATGACGGCGGCCACCCTGAACGCGGGCAGGTGCGTGTGCCCGGCGAGCTGGGCGGTGCCGGTGACGAAGGTGCCCACCGGGAAGGTCAGGCTCCACCAGGTCAGCGCGAACGGCATGCCGCGGCGCAAGGTGCGCACGGTCAACGAGGTGGCCAACGCGATCCACAACACCGCGAATCCCCACACCGGGACGCCGTAGAGGACGGCGAAGGCGTTCAGGTCCTCGGCCAGCGCGGGTTCCGCGGCCAGCGACGAGGCGGAACCCAACAGCCCGGCGGCGGTGACGGATTGGCCGAGCGGACCCAGGACGATCCACAGCGTCGGGACCCGCGCCGTGCCGGAGGTGCCGTAGAGGGTCAGCCGGCTCCAGATCATCGCGATGATGTTGAGCGACGCGATCAACGACAACCCGAACATGGCGTAACAGCCGAAGAGCATGGTCTGTCGCCCGGCGCCCGGGGCCAGGTGCGGCAGGAGCAGCGCCCCCGTCGCGGCGGCCACCATCGGCGGCACCACCGGCATCAGCCAGCCGCCGAATGCCGCGTCGGGCTCCACCTGGTGCTGGGTGAACATCAGGTAGGGGATGCTGACCGCGGTGAACAGGCCGCCGACGGTGCCCGCGCTCCACAACACCCAGTCCAGGTCGACCGCGACGCGTTCGCCGAGCAGGTCCTTACCGATCAACACCGCTCCCCCGCCGACGGTCATCAGGGCCATCGGCGCGGCTCCGTAGAAGTGGGCCATCTGCGGGTTGCGGGCGTGCCGGCGGGCGACCGTGGGGTGCCGCAGCCAGTGACCGCCCACCACCACGATCAGCGCCGCCAACAGCGACGCGGCGAGCACCCAGACGACCTCGGTGAACGCCCGCAGGCCGGTGACGCGCACCGGCAGGGTGGCGCCGGCGATGGCGACGATGCCGGTGCCCATCACCGAGGCGAACCAATTGGGACCAAGATTGCCCAGCACCTCGACGCGCCGCTGCGGCGGTGGGGCGGCGTCGGGGCTCACCATGGCCATCGCTGCAACACCCTACTGCGTCGCACTGAACCGGAAGGGCCACGACGCTTAGACTCCAACCGTGATGCCAGCGGCGCGGAGCGGACGGGCGGTGCGCAGGCTGCCGGTGCTGCTGTGCATCGCGGCGCTCGCGCTCGGCGTCCTGGCCGTGCCGGTCAAGCAACGCTGCGGGGCGCCCGGATTCTCCTGCGCCACCACGCTCGACAGCAATGGCGACGTGCACTACTACTACGAGGTCGAACCGCTCGGCGTCTTCCTCGCCGAGGTCGTCACCGGGTCCAACATCACGCTGTACTACACCTCCGGCGAGGACCTGGTCAGGTCCCGCTGAGCAGCCGGCGCGCGGCGCCGCGGACGTCTCCGTCGGGTCACACTTTCGGGTCGATCCCCGCGACGCTGTGCCCGCGCCGAGACTCCGCCGAGATCCACGCGGACCGCCACGCCGCGCCGGCAGGTCAAAACCGCAGATCAGGACGTTATCCCCGGCGGCGGGGGCATCGTACGCCGCGGCGCGCGGCCGCCGCGGGGCGTTTGCCGGCGGATTCCTCGATTGGGGGCTTCATAGCAAGCTAACGCATACTTGTCACCATGCTCGAAGCGACATCGCCGCAAACCGCCGCCGTGGCGGCGGGCGCCGATGCGCCGGGTATGGGCAGAGGTTTGTGATGGCGCGCTCTGGCGGCGCCCACCACCGCCACCGTGCCCCCCGTCAGCCCTCCCGGTTCCGCGCGGTGCTGTCGCGCAGCGTCATGGCCCTGGTGTCGGTCGCGGCGGTCGGCCTGACCGGGGCCGGTTACTACGTGGCGCACGGCGCCCTCGGCGGGATCACCGTGTCGAACGCGCTGCAGCCCGACGATCCGCGGTCGAGCGGCGACAACATGAACATCCTGCTCATCGGCCTGGACTCGCGAAAAGATCAGGACGGCAACGACCTGCCCTGGTCCATCCTCAAACACCTGCACGCCGGCGATTCCGACGACGGCGGCTACAACACCAACACGCTGATCCTGGTCCACGTCGGCGCCGACAACAAGGTCGTCGCCTTCTCGATCCCCCGCGACGACTGGGTGCCGTTCACCGGCGTGCCGGGCTACAACCACATCAAGATCAAAGAGGCGTACGGGTTGACCAAGCAGTACGTCGCGCAGAAGCTCGCCAACCAGGGCACCAGCAGCCAGAAGGAGCTCGAGACCAAGGGCCGTGAAGCGGGCCGCGCCGCGACGTTGCGGGCCGTGCGCAACCTGACCGGCGTGCCGATCGACTACTTCGCCGAGGTCAACCTGGCCGGTTTCTTCGACCTCGCGCAGACCCTCGGCGGCGTCGAGGTCTGCCTCAATCACGCCGTCTACGACTCCTATTCGGGCGCCGACTTCCCGGCCGGGCGGCAACGACTCGACGCCTCGGAGGCGTTGTCGTTCGTGCGACAGCGCCACGGCCTGGACAACGGGGACCTGGACCGCACCCACCGGCAGCAGGCGTTCCTGTCGTCGGTCATGAAGGAGCTGCAGGACTCGGGGACGTTCACCAACGTCGACAAGCTGAAGAACCTGATGGCGGTGGCGCGCAAGGACGTCGTGTTGTCGTCGGGGTGGAGCGAGGACATGATCCAGCGCCTCGGTGAACTCGCGGGCGGTAATGTCGAATTCCTGACGCTCCCGGTGGTGCGCTACGACAACATCGACGGGCAGGACGTGAACATCGTCGACCCGGCCGCCATCAAGGCGGAGGTGGCGGCGGCCCTCGGGTCGGCCGCACCCAGCAGCGCGACCACCACCAGCACGGTGGCCAAGCCCAACCCCAACATGGTCGTCGACGTGATCAACTCCGGCGCCATGAGCGGGATGGCGTCCGAGGTGTCGCGGGCGTTGAAGAAGCGCGGCTTCACCACCGGCCAGGTCCGCGACCGCGAGTCGGGTGAGCCGAACGCCACGACCATCGAATACGGCGCCGGCGCGCAGACCGACGCGCGCAGCGTGGCGACGCTGCTCGGCCTCGACGCCCCGAACCAGCCCAACCCGACCGTGCAGCCCGGGCACATCCGCGTCACCGTCGACACGAACTTCTCGATGCCCACCCAGGACGACACGACGATGGACGATTCGACGAGTACCAGCACCACGTCGACCAAGGCCAAGACGTACTACTACAACGGCACCACCACGACGTATCCGACGCCGGATCAGGGCAAGCCCCTCGACGGCGGCGGGGTGCCCTGCGTCAACTAGTCAGGCGTGGGTGCCGCCGTCGATGCGGATTTCGGTGCCGGTGATGAAGGCGCCGTCGGCGGAGACCAGCATGGCGATCACGCCCGCGACCACGCCGGGGTCCGCCATGCCGGTGCCGCTGGACGTCTCGGTCGTCGGCAGCACGGGCATCAGCCGCGAAAACAGCGACCAGTCGGCGTCTTTGGGGATGTAGCCGCCGGTGGCGTCGGTGATGCCGGACTTGATGCTGCCCGGCGCCACGCACACGGCGCGCAGCCCGGCGCGCGCGTATTCGAGCGCCAGCGAATGGGTGAAGGCCTGGATGCCGCCCTTGCTCGCCGCGTACGCCGCCATGTAGGGGTGGGCGAACGACGCCGACGTGGAGCTGAAGTTCACCACGGCGCTGCGCAAGTTCGCCAGCAGCAGCGGCAGGGCCTCGCGGACCACCAGGAAGGTGCCGGTGAGGTTGATCCCCACGATGCGGTTCCACAGTTCGAGGCTGGTCTCGTGGGTGTGCGCGGCGCGCAGCACGCCCGCGGCGTTCACCAGGGAGTCCAGGCCGCCGAGCGTCTCGACGGCCGAGCGCACCCCGGCGATCACCGAGTCCTCGGCGCCGATGTCCATCACCAGCGTCGTCAACCGGTCCGAACCCACGCCGGCCCGCGCCCGGGTCTGCTCCAGACCGTCGGCGGCCACATCCGAGGCCACCACCGTGGCGCCCTCGTCCACCAGCCGCAGCGCGGTGGCCTGACCGATGCCCGACGCGGCGCCGGTCACCAAGATCCGTTGTCCCGCAAGTCTTGTCATTAGTTACTCCCGGTTCAGACCACTCCGCGCAGCGCGTCCTCGCCGAACATCTGCACCATCATCGACGAGTAGTCCGGGCCGCGGCGCAGGATGTGGCCACCGTCGACGTTGATGCACTGCCCGGTGATCCAGGCGGCGGCGTCGCTGAGCAGGAACAGGGCCAGGTTGGCGACGTCCTCGACCTCGCCCACCCGCGGCAGCGGCGTGCACAGGGCGTAGTCGCCGCTGATCTCCGGGGACTGGATGACGCTGGCGTCCACCAGGTCGGTGCGGATGAGGCCGGGGCGGACGCTGTTAACGCGGACCCAGGAGGGCCCCAGTTCGTCGGCGGCCAGCATCATCATGTGGTCGATCGCGGATTTGGTGACGCCGTATGGCCCGAACCAGCGGTGGGTGTTGCTGGCCGCGATCGACGAGATCCCGACGAACGAGCCGCCGCCGTTGCGCACCAGTTCCCGCGCGACGTGCTTGAGGACGTACATGGTGCCGTTGACGTTGAGGTCGACGGTGTTTCGCCACGCCTCGGAGTCGGTGTGGGTGATCGGGCCGATGGTCAGCGAGCCGCCGGCACAGTGCACCGCGCCGTCGAGCCGGCCGTGCCACGCCGTGGCAGCGTCGACGGCGCGGACGACCTCGTCCTCGTTGGTGACGTCGGCCGGCTCGTAGCGGATGGACCCGGCGCCTTGCCGCGCTTCGATGTCGGTGACGGCCTCGGCGAGCCGGTCGGCGTTGCGGCCGACGATCATGACCGAGGCTCCGGCGGCCACCAGCCCGGCGGCGACGCCCTTGCCGATTCCGCTGCCGCCGCCGGTGATCAGATACGTCCGGTTGTCGAAAGAAAGCTGCACGCCATCACCTCACGCCGAAAACTGGAACAGGTTCTAGCAGCATAGGGCAGCGATCACAGCCGTCACAGCAGCCTCGGGGAATGCACCGGATGCCGATGTGCCCGCCTCGCAGCGACAACCGGGGCGGGCGCACCCGGGTGGCCGCCGTGTCGCTGTGAGGCGGGCACTTCGACTACCCCTTCGCCCACTCCTTCGCCCAACCCCTTCGACCACCCCGTCGCGCAGCGGCGCCCTACGGGGTGTCGCGGCGCGCCAGCTGAGTGGGCTTGGCGTTCCGCCAGTCCTCCACGTCTGGCGGCAGGCCCACCGGGTAGCGGTTCTCGTTGTGGGCGGCCCAGTGCGCATGGCCGAGCTCGTGGATGTGGAAGGCGTGCCGCAACGCCTCGGTGAAGCCCATCGCGTCGGAGGCCGCGTTGACCGAATCCTTGACCAGCAGGGCCGCCATGGTCGGCCGCTGGGCGATGCGCCGCGCGAATTCCAATGTCTTTTCGGTCAATTCGTCGGCGGGGAACACCTTGGACACCATGCCGAGGCGGTAGGCCTCGTCGGCGTCCAGCGCGTCACCGGTCAGCAGCAGTTCCTTCGCTTTGCGGGGTCCGAATTCCCAAGGGTGAGCGTAATATTCGACGCCCGGCATACCCATCCGCACGGCCACCACGTCGCTGAATTTCGCGTTGTCGGCGGCGACGATCAGGTCGCAGGCCCAGATCAGCATCAGGCCGGCCGAGATCGCGTTGCCCTGCACCTGCGCGATGGTGATCTTGCGCAAATCGCGCCAGCGGCAGGTGTTTTGGAAAAAGTAGTGCCACTCCTGCAGGTAGGTCTTCTCCGCGACCGGGTCGCGCGTCGCACCGTGGGACCGGAAGGTCGGATGCTGGCCGGGCCCGGGCTGGCGCTCGGCGAGCGCCAGCTCCGAACCCAGGTCGTGACCGGCCGAGAAGTTCCTGCCCCGCGCGGCGAGGATCACCACCCGGACGGTGTCGTCGGCCTCGGCCCGCAGGAAGGCCTCGTCGAGCTGGACCAGCAGCCCGCGGTTCTGCGCGTTGTGGGCGTCGGGACGATTCAGCCAGATCCGCGCGACCCGGCCCTCGTCGAGGGTTTCGTAGGTGACCAGCGCCTCGGCGTCGCCGCCGGCCGCCCCCGCACCGGCTGCGGCGCCGGCCTGCTCGGACAGTGTCATCGCACCCACCTCGCTTGTCGTCAACTCTGACTCGTTTACACATTACGGCCAGGATGTAAGCGGCTCGTGGCGGGCCCGCCGACTCCCGCCGTGAGCGAGTGCCCCATCAGCGGTGGTCGAGCGGTGACAGCCGGCGATCCGTGGGAAACGCCAGCCGCACCCACCCGCTGCATGAACCTGCTCATCGCGCAGCACCGCGCCCCGGCCCGTCGGCCCGCGAGCCCGGCGGTACGCCTGAGACACCGCCCACTGAGTCGCCTACAGTTGAGACATGCCTACCAAATCTGATCCTGGCGAGATCGGCGACGTCGAACCGGTCGCCGACAGCACCGCGAGCCAGGCCAGGAGGGTCGTCGCGGCGTACGCGAACGACGCCGACGAGTGCCGGGTCTTCCTTTCCATGCTCGGCATTGGGCCCGCCAAACTCGACGCGTAGATGCCTCGCGGTCAGGGACGCGGCGCCAAGGCAGCCGCCTTCGGCGACTCCGACTTTGTGGTGGTCGCCAACCGGTTGCCGGTAGACCAGGAGCGGCTCCCCGACGGCACGACGAGCTGGAAGCGCAGCCCCGGCGGGCTGGTCACGGCCCTGGAGCCGCTGCTGCGGCGCCGGCGCGGCGCGTGGGTCGGCTGGCCGGGCGTCGCCGACGACGGTACGGGCCCCGACCTGGACGAGCCGATCATCCAGGACGACCTCGAGCTGCGGCCCGTGCGGCTGAGCGCCGACGACATCGCCGAGTACTACGAGGGCTTTTCCAACGCCACCCTGTGGCCGCTTTACCACGACGTCATCGTCAAACCGATCTATCACCGCGAGTGGTGGGAGCGCTACGTCGACGTCAACCGGCGCTTCGCCGAGGCGACCTCCCGCGCCGCCGCCGAGGGCGCGACCGTGTGGGTGCAGGACTACCAGCTGCAGCTGGTCCCGAAGATGCTCCGCGAGCTGCGGCCCGACCTGACCATCGGCTTCTTTCTGCACATCCCGTTCCCGCCGGTGGAGCTGTTCATGCAGATGCCCTGGCGCACCGAGATCACCGAGGGGCTGCTGGGCGCGGATCTGGTCGGGTTCCATCTGTCCGGCGGCGCCCAGAATTTCCTGATCCTGTCCCGCCGGCTGATCGGGGTGAACACGTCGCGGGGCACCGTCGGGGTCCGTTCCCGGTTCGGTGAAGTGGAGCTCGCGGACCGCGTCGTGCGGGTGGGCGCCTTTCCCATCTCCATCGACTCGACGGCGCTGGATCAGGCTGCCCGGCACCGCGACGTCAAGCGCCGCGCGCGCGAGATCCGCGCCGAGCTCGGCAATCCCCGCAAGGTGCTGCTGGGCGTCGACCGGCTGGACTACACCAAGGGCATCGACGTCCGGCTGAAGGCGTTTTCGGAACTGCTCGAAGAGGGCCGCGCCAAGCGCGACGACACCGTGCTCATTCAGCTCGCGACGCCCAGCCGCGAACGCGTGGAGAGCTACCAGATCCTGCGCAGCGACATCGAACGCCAGGTCGGCCACATCAACGGCGAATACTCCGAGGTTGGTCACCCGGTGGTGCACTACCTGCATCGGCCGGTCCCCCGCGACGAGCTGATCGCGTTCTTCGTGGCCGCCGACGTCATGCTGGTCACCCCGCTGCGCGACGGGATGAACCTGGTCGCCAAGGAGTACGTGGCCTGCCGCAGCGACCTCGGCGGCGCGCTGGTGCTCAGCGAATTCACCGGCGCCGCAGCCGAATTGCGGCAGGCGTACCTGGTCAACCCGCACGACCTCGAAGGCGTCAAGGACACCATCGAAGCCGCGCTCAACCAGAGCGAGGCGGAGGGCCGCCGCCGCATGCGATCGATGCGCCGCCAAGTGCTGGCCCACGACGTCGATCGGTGGGCGCGGTCCTTCCTCGACGCGCTGGCGCAGTCGGGCCCGCACGACACCGAGTAGCTTTGGCAATCCCATGGTGTCGCGGCCGGGTCGCTGTGATACTCAAGAGGGCGTCCAACGGTGAAGGAGAGGTTGCACATGAGGCTCCGTCACACGTTGGCCGCGGGCACCGGTGTCCTGGTGGCCGTCGCGACCGGGGTCGCGCTGCACTCCGGGGAGCCGGCCAAGGCCCTCGGCCCGCCGGCGGACGGGAATTACTCCTACAACGAGGCGGGTGTCTCGGGTGTCACCTGGACGGTGACGGCGCTGTGCGATCAGCCGTCCGGCACCCGCAACATGAACGACTACTCCGACCCGATCATCTTCGCCATGCAGTGCGCGCTGAACATCGTGAGCTTCACCGACGAGCGGATCACCGCCGCGGACAAGCTGCAGAACTTCAGCGGCCGGGCGCGGATGTCGAGCATGCTGTGGACGTTCAAGGTGGACAAGGCCGACGGTGTCTCGTGCCCCGGCGGCGGCACCGCCCCGTCCACCGAGACCTGGGCGTTCAGCGACGAAACGATGAGCGGCACCCACACCACGCTGCACGGCGCCGTCTGCGGGATGGAGCCGGCGATGAAGAAGGTGCCGTTCTCGTTGGCGCTGACGGGTCCGCCGCCCAGCCCGGTCGAACGATACCCGTTGTACTGCAACGCGATCGCGATGTGCTACTAGAGGCAATCGCCTAGATCGGCGTGATGTAGGCGATCAGCCACTGCTTGCCGACCTTCTTGAAGTCCACCCGCAGTCGGCTGCCATCGTAGAGCGGCTGACGCGTCTTGTCGGTCACGGTCCGGTTCATGTACACCATCACCGACGCCGAATCCCGTTGCGCCGACATCACTCCCGCGCCGACGACATTGGCTTGCACCACCACTTCCCGTTTCTTGGCCTCGGGGATGATCTGCGTGTTGGCGCTCTTCTGGAATTCGGCGCGGTAGTCGGGCGTCAGCAACGGGTACGCGGCGGTCAGGCTCCGCTCGACGGTCTGGTAGTCGTAGGCGAA
>NZ_LZKC01000341.1:0-875 GCF_001672685.1 Mycobacterium sp. E2462 | reverse complement strand
CGCGCCGCTCGGCGGGCTGCCCGCCGTCGCGCACTTACACCCGACGCTGGTCGCCGCCGAACCCGGCGACGAGGTGGCGCTGCGCCTCACCGCGGCCAGCGACTGCAGCGACGCCACGCTCGACAGCGCCGTGCGCCTGCTGTGCCCGGACGGCTGGTCCGCGACGCCCGCGGCGCTGCCCCTCACCCTGCCCAGCGGTGAGCACCGCGACGCCGACGTGCTGGTGTCCGTCCCGCCCGGCGCGCCCGCCGGGCTCTACCCCGTCCGGGCGCAGCTCGCCCTCACCGGGGCCGAGACGCCGGCCGCCTGGCGGCAGGTGGTCGAGGACGTGTGCCTGGTCACGGTCGGGCAGTGCCGGGACGCCGACCCGATCCACCTCGTCGCCGGTCCCGCCGACGTCACGCTCGCCGCCGGTGAAAGCGCGACCCTGACCGTCACCGTCGGCACCGCGGCGCGGGCAGCCCTGGCGGTGGAGGCGCACCTGATCAGCCCGTGGGGCACCTGGGAGTGGATGGGACCGGCCGCGCTGGGCGCCGTGCTCCCCGCCGCCGGCGCGGTCGACCTGCGCTTCCGGGTGGCCCCGCCGCCGCGGGTGCGGCCGGGCCAATGGTGGGCCCTGGTCCGGGTGGCGTGCGCCGGGCGGGACGGACACCAGCACGTCGGCGTCGCGGTGCTCACCGCTGGGCAGGGTGAGGGGCAGCGCCGCGGGCGTCGCGGACCAGCCGTCCGGGCACAGCAGGCGCACGGCGCTGTCGAGCGTGGCGTCGCTGCAGTCGCTGGCCGCGGTGAGGCGCAGCGCCACCTCGTCGCCGGGTTCGGCGGCGACCAGCGTCGGGTGTAAGTGCGCGACGGCGGGCAGCCCGCCGAGCGGCGCG
>NZ_LZKC01000340.1:0-9985 GCF_001672685.1 Mycobacterium sp. E2462 | reverse complement strand
CGGCCCGAGGTGTAGATCAGGTAGGCGGTGTCGTCCGGGTCCCGGTCGGGCGGCACCAGCGCCGCGTAGGCGGCGGCGGACAGGTCCTCGCAGGTGGCGAAGCGGTCCGCCGGGTTCTTCGCCATGCCGCGGGCGATGACGGCGTCGAACGCGGCCGGAATGCTCGGCCGCGCCGCGCTGGGCCGCGGGATGTCCCGGTGCAGGTGGCCACCCAGCACGCTGAGGTGGTCGCCGGTGTACGGCGCCGAACCGGTCAAGCACTCGTAGAGCACGCAGGTCAGGGCGTAGATGTCGGCCCGCGGCGTCAGGGCGCCGTTGCGGAACCGCTCCGGCGCCATGTATTTGGTGGTGCCCACGGTGCTGCCGCTTTGCGTCAATTGCTCGTCGGAGGCGGCGCTGGCGATGCCGAAGTCCACCAGGTAGGCGAAATCCGCCGCGCTCACCAAGATGTTCTCCGGCTTGACGTCGCGGTGCAGCACCCCGGTGGCGTGGGCGGCGTCGAGCGCCGCCCCGACCTGGCGCACGATCGCCACCGCCCGCGGCGGCGCGAGCGGCCCGTAGGTCTTGAGCAGCCGCGCCAGGTCGGTGCCGTCGATCAGGCGCATGTCGACGTAAAGTTGGCCGTCGATCTCCCCGTAATCGTGGATGGGGACGACGTGCGGTTCCTGCAGCCGGCCCGCCGTGCGGGCTTCACGCTGCATCCGGGAGCGAAACACCGGATCGCCGGACAGCGCCGGGGACATCAGTTTCAGCGCGACGACGCGGTCGCGCACCGTGTCCTCCGCCTCATAGACGTCGCCCATGCCGCCGCGTCCGACCAGCCGCCGCAGCCGGTAGGGGCCGAGTTGCGACCCCACCCGCGAATCCGCCGACGCGTCACCCATCGAAGACTCCTCACCCGCCGACGCGTCACAAACCGGCGGCGGCGTGCACGACCAGGCTAAGGTTTGCCGGCCCGCGGGGCACGGCGATTAGGCAAAGCGGCCGACGCGACGGGGCGGGTCAGCGCAGGTCGTCGTCGCCGGTGGTGCGCTCGGTGAGCCCCTCGCGCGACAGCGCCCGCACGAACCCGTAGGCCTGCATGCCGGCCGTGCCGGGGTTCTCGTTAATCCAGTCGTTGATCCGGCTCAGGGCCCTGGCCAGGTCGTCGCGGCGGACGCGGACCAGGTAGGTCTTGCGGTCGTCGTCGGGATCGTCGAGGGAGTCGGCGACGGCGACGGGATTCTTGAAGGCGTAGGCGATGCCGTGCACGGCGTCGTTGTTCAGCGCCCAGCGAATTTCGCTGGGCCGCAGGCGATTCACCGCGAGGTTTCGGTAGTCGTTGTCGTTCGCGCTGCTCACCTGGCCGGTGGTCCTTCGCTGCTGCCCTAGAGATAGTGCATGAGGGTGGATGGGGTGAGGCCGTTCGCGCGGGTCGATTCTCGGTGCCGGCGAGGGCCTCTTTCATCATAAGAACCGGCGCCGCGGGCCGCATGCCGAGCGCGCCCGGGCCGCCTAGGCCGGCCCGCCGCTGAGGCGCCGGGCCGCGTAGCCGAGGGCGCCCAGCCCTAAGACCGCCAGCCCGGTCAGCACCGAGGGCAGCGGCATCGCGAATGCCAGCACTACGCAGCCGAGCAGCCCGATCGCCGGGACGGCGCGCGGTGGGCGGCCCTCGTCGCGCCCGAGCGTCAGCGCGGCGGCGTTGGTCACCGCGTAGTAGACCAGCACCGCGAACGAGGAGAAGCCGATGGCGCCGCGCAGGTCGGCGGTCGCGGCGGCCGCGGCCACCACCAGGCCGACCAACAGTTCCGCCCGGTGCGGCACCTGGTAGCGCGGGTGCACGGCGGCCAGCGCGTGGGGCAGGTGCCGGTCCCGGGCCATCGCCAGGGTGATCCGGGAGACGCCGAGGATGAGGGCGAGCAGCGACCCCAGCGCGGCGACCGCCGCCCCTACCCGCACGACGGGCACCAGCCACCCCGACGTCGTCGCGCGGGCCACCTCGGACAGCGGCGCGGCGGCCTGTCCGAGGCGCTGCGGGCCCAGCGCGGTCAGCGCCGCGGCCGCGACCAGTGCGTAGACCGCGAGCGCGATGCCCAGCGCCAGGGGGATGGCCCGCCGGATGGTGCGCCGCGGATCGCGCACCTCCTCGCCCAGGGTGGCGATGCGCGCGTAGCCGGCGAACGCGAAGAACAACAACCCGGCGGCTTGCGCGACACCACCGGCGGTGCCACCCGCCGGCCGCAGGTGTTCGGCGTCGCCGGCACGGGAGGTGAAGGCCGCGACGACGACCGCCGCCAGCACGGCCAGCACCAGAGCCACGATGACCCGCGTCAGCCACGCCGACTTGTGCACGCCCGCATAGTTCACCGCGGTGAGCGCCGCCACCGCCACCACCGCCACCGCGTGCGCGTGAGACGGCCAGGCGTACAGCCCGGCGGTCAGCGCCATCGCCGCGCAGGAGGCGGTCTTGCCGACGACGAAACCCCACCCCGCCAGGTAGCCCCAGAAGTCACCCAACCGCCGGCGCCCGTAGACGTAACTCCCACCGGAGGTGGGGTAGCGGGCGGCCAGTCGCGCCGACGAGGTGCCGTTGCAATAGGCCACGATCGCCGCCAGGGCCAACCCCAGCAGCAGCCAGGAGCCGGCGGCCCGGGCCGCGGGCCCCAGCGCGGCGAAGATCCCGGCGCCGATCATCGAGCCCAGCCCGATCACCACCGCGTCGAACAGCCCGAGGCTGCGCCGAAGCTCGCCGTCCGGCGCGGGGCTCATGCCGCCATTGAACAGCCGATCCGGGTGAAACGTCAACGCGCAGAAAGCGTCCCGAGCTGCGGCAGCACCTCGGCGGCGAACAGCTCGAGGTTGCCGGCCAGCGCGCCGACGGCGCTCGGGGCGCGCACGTAGACCCGCGAGATCCCCAACTCGGCGTAGGGCCCCAACTGGTCGACGACCTGCGCGGGCGAGCCGCACAGGACGGTGCCGTCGAAGGACTGCGAGCCGAAATGGACCGGGTCGAGCGCGGCCCGGGCCTGTTCGCGGGTGCGACCGACCCCGGCGAGCGCGCTCATCGAGAAGGCGATGTCACCCGGGTCGCGGCCGATGTCGCGGGCCGCCTGGCGGACCAGCTCGATCTGCGTCGCGACGTCGTCGCTTTTCAGTTCGCTCTTGCGCTGATCGCCCGGCGCCCGGCGCCTGCTGGTCTGCAGGTTGAATTCGTCGGCGAAGCGCGCGGCGAGCGCGGGCGTGCGCCGCTTGCCGATGCCACCGAGGATGATGGGCGGCCGCGGGGTTTGCCGCGGCTTGGGCAGCGCGGGCGAATCGCGCAGCTCGAAATGCCGCCCCGGGAACGAATACCGCTGCCCGACGGACGTTGCCCACAACCCGGTGATCAGTTCCAGCGCCTCGCCCAGCCGGTCGAAGCGTTCCCCCACCGGGGGGAACGGGATCCCGTAGGCCCGGTGTTCCGGCTCGAAATACCCGGCCCCCAGGCCGAATTCGACGCGTCCCTCACTCATCGCATCGACCTGGGCCACCACGATGGCCAGCGGCCCGGGATGCCGGAAGGTCACCGACGTCACCAGCGAGCCCAGCCGCAGGCGGGAGGTCTCGCGGGCCAGCCCGGCCAGCGTGGTCCACACGTCGGTCGGGCCCGGCAGCCCGGCACCGGCGAAGGGGGAGTAGTGGTCCGACAGAAAGAATCCGGCATAGCCGAACTGCTCGACCAAGCTCGCGGTGTCGCGCAGGTCCTGGTAGGTGGCGCCGTTGCTGGGGTCGGTGAAGATCCGGCACTGCATGGCCACTCCTTACCCGAACGGGTTGTTGTCCCGCACTCCGCGATACATGCCCCACCGCACGATGACGGGCATGACCACTCGTTGGACCGACCAGAGCGGGAATCGGAACGCGTGGCCGGTGGGCAGGAAAACCTCGAGCCCGTCGGGCTGTATACCCACTAGCGAGCCCCACCGCCGGGTGGGGGCCTTATAGGTCCGCAGCCGCCCGCCGCCGAACTCGGCCAGGACGTTGCGGGCCGCCAGGGCGTCACCGCGGTTGCGCGCGGAGCTGCGCAGCGGGTCGGTCGCGGCGACGTCACCGACCGCGAAGACGCCGCGGTGCCCGGGCACCCGCAGCTGCGGGGTGACCCGGACGAACCCGCGCTCGTCGAGCAGCTCCGGCGGCAGCCAACCGGTGTTGGGCCGCACCCGCCCGATCGCCCAGAGCACGGCCTCGGCGTGGGCGGGCGGTTGCCCGGTGGTCCAGCGGACCGGCCCGTCGGTGATCTCGTCGCCGGTGAAGTCCTCGGCCAGCTCGGCGCGGTGGCCGGGGTGAACGCCCACCCCGGCCGCGATCAGCCGATCGCGCAGCCGCTTCCAGATGCGCGGGTGGTGTTCGCCGAGGGCGGCCGCGCCGGGGAAGTACAGGTCGATCCGCTTGTGCGGCCAGGTGGTTGCGAGGTTGAGGGCGCTGCTGACGGCCGCGGCGCCGCCGCCCACCACGGTCACCGACGCGGCCGCGGCCAGCCGGTCGTGCGCGGCGCGCAGGCCCGCGCCGATGTCGGCGGCCGACTGCAGCGTCGGCTGGCGCCAGAAGCCGTTGCTGACGCCGGTGGCGATGACCAGCGCGTCGTACTGTTCGGCGATCGCCGACCCGTCGACCCGGCGCCCGTGGACGACCCGGGCCGCCAGGTCCACGCCGGTGAGCGAGGCCTGCACGGTCCGGACCGCGTCGAGGCGGCGGAACCGGTCGAACGGAACCCAGTAGTCCCGCGCCCAGTCGTCGGGGCGCGCGAGCCGCACCCCCAGTTCCTGGCCGCTCACCAGCGCCGGTTTGGCGGAGATCCCGACGACGTCGGCGGAGCGGGACAACCGGATCGCGGTCAGCAGGCCGGCGTCACCGAGCCCGGCGATCACCACGCGCCTACGGTTCATCGGGCCGCCCGGCGCGGCGGCCTGGGCACGAACCGCGAGACCCGGTCGAGCACGGCCTGGTATTCGGGCCGGCGGTCCAGGCTGCGCTGCTCCATCATCGGGATGCTTGCCCCCAGAAACATCGCCAGCATCGCCAGCGCGCCGGCGAACAACCACCAGGCGTCGCGCGGCGAGGCCGCCACACCGAACAGCGCCAGCGCGAACCAGAAACCGCACTCCCCGAAGTAGTTCGGGTGCCGCGACCAGCCCCACAGCCCCCGTTGCAGCGCCTCCCCGGGCTGCCGCGTCCGCGCGAAGCGGTGCAGCTGAGCGTCGGCGATCGCCTCCAGCGCCACCGCACCCAGGCCGAGCGCGAACGCCACGGCCGTCAGCCAGCCGACGTCGGCGCCGCGGTGCGTCACGCAGACATACACCGGCAGCATGCCCGCGAACACCTGCAGGGTGGGGATCAGGTGGATCGCCACCAGGTCCACCACGGACTCCCAGCGGCCCGCGCGTTCGCGGAACATCCCGTAGCGCCAGTCCTCGTGATGCAGGCCGGGGAAGCCCCGCACCCAATTGGCGGTCAGGCGCACCGCCCACACCAGGACCAGCGCGGCGACCAGCCAGCAGCGCAGGCGGGCCGTCCCCGACACACCCCACCAGTACAGGGTGAGCAGCGGCGGGACGACGCTCCAGTAGGCGTCGTAAAAGCTGGAGTTGCCGAAGGAGCGGCTGAACGCGAACACCACCAACGTGGCCAGCACGTCGGCGACCAGGGAATCCAGCCACAGCCGGCCCGTCGCCGGCCCCCACGCCAGCCAGGCGGCGGCGACCGCAACCGCGGCAACGTAGGCGACGGTGACCCACAGCAGCGAGCGGGACCGCGTCACGGTGGCGGTCACCGGCACCCCGCCGGGCCTGCCGTGGACCGGCGGCCTGCGCAAAGCCGTTCGACCACAACGCAACTCATGCGGGGGCCTCCTCGTCGAAACGCCCGGGCGGCCGCGACCAACGGCCGAGGTCGGCAAACTGTAACACGTTCTACCGGGCCGTCGGCCGGCTCCGTCGGCCCGGCGACCATGCCGTCGCGCCGCCGGGTCGCTATCCTGCCTGCGGACCAGCCGCTCGCTCAGGGGGCAGATCAGGTGACGCGCAGACGCGCCCGCGTGGTGACGGAGTCGCCGAGCCCGCCGCATCCCCGCGTCGGGGCCGCGGTGCGTGCCTTCGCCCGCGCCTGCGCGCCCCGCCCGGCGCGGGCGCGGCGAGCCGCTGCGGACTTCGAGCGACCGCTGTGGCCGGCGGTGGTCGCGGAGGTTCGCTGGGCGTTCACCCCGCCGCGAACCTGGTTGACGGGCGTGGTGGCCAACGTCGTGTTCGCCGCGGCCTGGTTGCTCGTGCAGCCGTTGACCGTCGGCCGCCACCACACCGACTGGGTGATCCTGGTGGGCACGTATTTCTCCTCCTGGGTGCTGGCCGACGTCACCACCACCAACCTGCTGGGCGCCGACCACTACCGCGTCCAACAGGCCCTGGCGAACGGCGTCCCCTTCCATCGCCTCCTCTTGGTGAAGAACCTGGCCCTGCTCGCCATCGTCGGGCTGCCGACCCTGGTGGCTGCCATGCTGCTGACGCTGTGGCTGTACACGCCTGCGCGGTTGGGCATCACCGTCCCCACGGTCGGGGTGCCCATCGTGTCCTGGCTCGGCGTTGGCAACCTCATCTCGGTGCTGCATCCGGTGAGCGTCGAGCCGCTGTTGCGCCGCTGGCGCCAACGCGCCGACCGGCGCCGCACCCGCAGCTGGTTGGCGGCGCTGACGCTGCCCTACGCCCTCTACTACGTGGCGGACCCGATGAACGGGGTGGAGCACAACGTCTTGTGGACGACGGTGCCGTCGCTGATCCGGCCGGTGTTCGGGCGCGACACCAAGAGCTTCGTGCACCTGGGCATCGCGGTCGCCGTCTGGTTCGCGGGCACCGGCGCCGCCCTGCTGTGGGTGCGCCGGCGCGGCTTACACGTGAAGTGATACCCGCCGGCGCCCGGCAGGAGTTAAATCGTGAGCTATGACGCCGCTGTCGGAGACCGACGAGATCCGGGAGATCGAGGCGCAGGCCGCCCCCGCACGGTTCGCGCGCGGCTGGCACTGCCTGGGCCTGATCCGCGACTTCGACGACGGCAGGCCGCACGCCGTCGACGCCTTCGGGCGCAAGCTCGTGGTCTTCGGCGGCGGGCCGCCCGGCGCGGGCGCCCTGCACGTGCTCGACGCCTACTGCCGGCACATGGGCGGTGACCTCTCCCAGGGCGAGGTCAAGGGCGAGGAGATCGCCTGCCCGTTCCACGACTGGCGCTGGGGCGGCGACGGCCGGTGCAAGCGGGTGCCCTACAGCAGGCGCGCGCCGAAACTGGCGCGCACCCAGGCGTGGACGACGCTGCAGCAGGACGGCTTGTTGTTCGTGTGGAACGATCCCGAAGGCAACCCGCCCCCGCCGGACATCACGATCCCGCGCATCGAGGGCGCCGACAGCGACGAGTGGACCGACTGGCACTGGTACACCACGGTGGTGCACAGCAACTGCCGCGAGATCATCGACAACGTCGTGGACATGGCGCACTTCTTCTACATCCACGGCGCGCTGCCCACCTACTTCAAGAACATCTTCTCCGGCCACGTCGCGACGCAGTACATGAACGGCGAGGGCCGCCCCGACCTCGGCGGCACCGAGGGCGCGCAGCTGCTCGGCAACACCTCCGTGGCGTCCTATTACGGCCCGTCGTTCATGATCGACGACCTGACCTACCACTACCGGCACGGCGACGCCAAGACGGTGCTCATCAACTGCCACTACCCGATCGATGCGAATTCGTTTGTGCTGCAATACGGGATCATCGTCAAGAAGTCGGAGTCGCTGCCCAGCGACGAGGCGATGCGCACGGCGGTCAAACTCGGCGAATACGTCAAGCTCGGTTTCGAGCAGGACGTGCAGATCTGGCGGCACAAGGCGCGCATCGACAACCCGTTGTTGGTCGAGGAGGACGGACCGGTCTATCAGCTGCGCCGGTGGTATCAACAGTTCTACGTCGACGTGGCCGACGTGGCACCGGACATGGTGGACCGTTTCGAGTTCGAGCTCGACACCACCCGGCCCTACCAGGCGTGGATGCGCGAGATCGAGGCCAACATGGCGGGCCGGACCCGCTGACCGAGATGCATTGTGCGCGAGGATAACCGGCTCGACGCGATGCCGATGACGCCGGTGACGTGCGGCACCTGCGCGGCGCGGGTGCTGGCCCGCAAGAGCAGCTGGAACCAGACCAGCGTGCAGTGGAACGCCGACGCGACGGACCGCTGCGCGGAGCTGGCCGACGCGGGGCGGATCGCGGCGCACATCGACAGGTTCGTGTTTCTCGCCTGCTCGGCGCTGGGCGCGTCGATCCGCGACGCGGTGTGCCGCGGGGAGCTGCCCGTCGTCGACCAGGTCGACGGCGCGCCGCACGACATTTCCGGCTAGAGCCGCATCGCCGCGGGCATCTCGCCCACCCACTGGTGGCCCCAGTAGCTGTCGGCGGTGATTTCCTCGGCGGTGTAGTAGGTTTCGTCGACCCGCATCCCGTCGGTGCCGAATTCGATGTCCCAGTCGCCCGGGGCGCGCACGTAGAACGAGACCATCTTGTCGTTGGTGTGCCGGCCCAGGGTGGACGACAGCTGGAAGCCCTCGGCGTTCACCCGGTCCAGTGCCTGGCCGACCGCGTCCAGGCTGTCGACCTCGACCATGATGTGCACCAGGCGCGGGTCCCGCTGATGCGCGGCCGGCACCAACGCCAGGCTGTGGTGCCGCTCGTTGATGCCCAGGAAGCGCACCCGCACCGGGCCGAACTCCTTGGGCAGCGGCACCCGGAACGCGCCCCGGGAACGGAATCCCAGCACCTCGGTGTAGAACTCGAACGCGCCGTTGAAATCCATCGCGGGCACCACCACGTGGCCCATGCCCTGGTCGCCGGTGACGAACCGCGCGCCGAACGGGGTCACCACCGGGCTGTGGTCGAGCACGGCGCCGTGGAACACCTCGAGCGTCGTGCCGGCCGGGTCTTCGAAGGTGATGACCTCCTCGACGCGGCGCGCCTCGGCGTCCTCCACCGACAGTTGCTTGACCGGCACCCCGGCCGCCTCGAGCGTCGCGATAACCCGTTGCAGCGCAGCGTGATCGCGGACTTCCCAGCCGATGGTCAGGACGCGGTCGGTCTCGCCCGGCACCACGATCAGCCGGGCGGCGCGTTCGTCCATCCGCAGGTACAGCGCCGACGGGTCGGGCCCCGTGCCCTCGGCGAAACCCAGCACGCCGAACGCGAAACGGCGCCAGCGCTCGATGTCGTTGGTGGAGATGGTGATGTAGCCCAGGCTTTTCAGGTCGGTCACGGCAAACTCCTAGATCAACGCACGCAGCGGGCCGTCGGGTGGGTCGATGCCCAGCGAACTGAGCGCCGACGCATGGTAGGTGGTGCCGGGCACGTGGATGGCGTGCAGCTGGCCGACATGCACGTCACGCCAATACCGTTGCAGCGGTTTGTCCATCCGCGCGGCGTTGCCGCCCGAGCGCGCGAAGATCTCGTCGACCGCGGACACCGCGCGCCACACCGCGCGCACCTGGGTGCGGCGGCCCGCCGCGCGGTCGGCGAAACAGACCTCTTTGCCGGCGGCGACCATGTCGTAGATCCGCTCGGCGTTGGTCAACAGCTCCTGGCGCGCCGCGTTGATGTCGGCGGCGGCCTCCCCGATGGCGTGCATGACATAGGGATCGTCCTTGATGGCCGTGCCGGTCGCGCCCACGCGCCCCCGCTGATAATCCAGGTGGGCGGCCAGGGCGCCCTCGGCGATGCCGATGGTGGCCGCCGAGATGCCCAACGGGAACATCGTCGACCACGGCATCAGGTAGAGCGGTTCGGTCATGCCCGCCTCGCGCTGCGCGGTGCCGTCCATCACCTTCGCCGCGTCCATGGTGCGGTAGCTCGGCACGAACGCGTCTTTGACGACAACGTCCTTGGAGCCGGTGCCGCGCAAGGACTATCAGATCGTCGAGGACTCGTGGAACGTGGTGGGGCTGCG
>NZ_LZKC01000339.1:0-20439 GCF_001672685.1 Mycobacterium sp. E2462 | reverse complement strand
GGGTGCAGGCCCGTACGGTGGCTGCCATCCGCGAGCACGACCGGCGGTTGGCGGCCGAACACGGCGTTGACGCGCTGTGGGTCGCATGTACTCACGGCGACGTCATCAAGGCCGTCATCGCCGACGCGTACGGCATCCACCTGGACGGGTTCCAGCGCGTCACCGCCGACCCGGCGTCCGTCAGTGTGATCCGGTACACGGAACTGCGCCCATTTGTGTTGCACGTCAACCACACCGGTGCTCGGCTGTCCGCCCCGCTGCGGGCCGGCCCACCGCCCAAAGATGCATCGAAGGATGCATCGACGGACGGGTCGACGGACGGGGCCGACAAGCAAGCCGACACCGAAGCCCAGGCGGGACCCGGCGCCGCGTCCGACGGGGAGCCCCGCGAAGCGGCCGGCGGCGTGCCGTCCGGTGACGCGGTCATCGGCGGTTCCACCGACTGAATCGACCGGGCCGGTGCGCCGGCGGGGAGGCAGCAGCCGAATCGGATCGCACGGTGGTGGGAACAGCCGGTATTTTGGAAGTGCCATGGCCCGCGAAATTCACGTCTTCCGCACACCCGACCGCTTCGTGGCCGGGACCGTTGGCCAGCCCGGGAATCGCACTTTCTATATCCAGGCGGTCCACGACGCCCGAGTGGTGTCGGTGGTGCTGGAGAAGCAGCAGGTGGCGGTTCTGGCCGAACGGATCGGCGCGCTGCTGCTCGAGGTGAATCGCAGATTCGGCACCCCGGTGCCGCCCGAGCCGACCGAGGTCGACGACCTCAACCCGTTGATCACGCCGGTCGACGCCGAGTTCCGGGTCGGGACCATGGGGTTGGGCTGGGACTCCGAGGCGCAGACGGTGGTGGTCGAGCTGCTGGCGGTCACCGACGCCGAGTTCGACGCCTCGGTGGTGCTCGACGACACCGACGAGGGGCCCGACGCGGTGCGGGTGTTTCTCACCCCGGAGTCCGCGCGGCAATTCGCCACCCGCTCGAATCGAGTGATCTCGGCGGGCCGCCCGCCATGCCCGCTGTGTGAAGAACCACTGGATCCGGAGGGTCACATCTGCGCGCGCACCAACGGTTATCGGCGCAGTGCGCTGCTCGGGCCTGACGATGAACCCGAGGTCTGATGACCGTGAGGTGTTGCGCGACGGCGAGCTGACGGTCATCGGACGGATCCGCTCGGCGAGCAACGCCACCTTCCTGTGCGAGGCGACGCTGGACGGATGCAGTGTGCACTGCGTCTACAAGCCGGTGTCCGGTGAGGCGCCGCTGTGGGACTTCCCCGACGGAACCCTGGCCGGCCGCGAACTGGGCTCGTACCTGGTATCGGCCCACCTCGGGTGGGACGTCGTGCCGTACACGGTGATTCGTGACGGACCCGTCGGTCCGGGCATGCTGCAGCTGTGGGTGCGGCAGCCCGGCGACGAGGCCGGCCCAGACGCCGATCTGGGCCCGGACCTGGTCGACCTGTTCCCGGTCGGCAAGTTGCAGCCGGGCTACCTGCCGGTGCTGCGCGCCCACGACTACGCCGGTGACGAGGTGGTGCTGATGCACGCCGACAACGCGCAGTTGCGCCGGTTGGCGGTGTTCGACGTGCTGATCAACAACGCCGACCGCAAAGGTGGTCACATCCTGTGCGGCACCGACGGTCGCGTCTACGGTGTCGACCACGGCGTGTGCTTGCACGTCGAGAACAAACTGCGCACGGTGCTGTGGGGTTGGGCGGGCAAGCCGGTCGACGACGAAACCCTGGCGGCCGTCGCCGATCTGGCCGACGCCTTGACCGGCTCGCTCGGCGACGAACTGGCCGAACAGGTGACGCGGGCCGAAATCGCCGCATTGCGGATGCGCGCGCACGCACTGCTGAAGAACCCGATCATGCCCGGTCCGAACCGGCACCGCCCGATCCCCTGGCCGGCCTTCTGAGCCCCCGGCCCTGCGCCGTGTCGCAGGCGATGGCTCGACACCTTCCCGGCATTCCTCGTCGGCGATACTGAACCGGTGAGCCAAGCCGATTCGTCCGACCAGACAGACGCGGCGTTGGCTGCCGATCTCGCCGCCGACGCGGGGGAGTTGCTGCTGCGGGTCCGCGACGAGATGGGCTTCGAACACCCGTGGGCGCTCGGCGACGCGGGCGACAGCATGGCCAACGCGCTGATCCTGCGGCGGCTCAGCGTGGAACGCCCCCACGACGCAGTGTTGAGCGAGGAAGCCTACGACGACCTCAGCCGGCTCAGGCACGACCGGGTGTGGATCATCGACCCCCTGGACGGTACCCGCGAATTCTCGACGCCTGGCCGCGACGACTGGGCGGTGCACGTGGCGCTGTGGCAGCGCCCTAGCAACGGCGAACGGGAAATCACCGACGCCGCGGTGGCGCTGCCGGCCCGGGGCAACACGGTGTACCGCAGCGACACCGTGACCGATGGCGCGGCGCGCGTCGGGGTCGACGAGACGATTCGGATCGCCGTCAGCGCCACCCGGCCGCCCGCGGTGCTGTACCGGATGCGCCAGGTGCTGCCCATCCAGCCCGTCGCGATCGGCTCGGCCGGTGCGAAGGCGATGGCCATCATCGACGGCGAGGTCGACGCCTATGTGCACGCCGGGGGCCAATGGGAGTGGGACTCGGCCGCCCCGGCCGGGGTGGTGATGGCCGCCGGAATGCACGCGTCGCGGCTCGACGGCTCCCCGATGCGCTACAACCAGCTCGACCCGTACCTGCCGGACTTCGTCATGTGTCGCGCGGAGCTCGCCCCCATCCTGTTGGATGCCATCCGACACGGCGGGCGGTAGTTCGATTGCCCGTCTCCTCAGCACCCCGCTGCGCGGGCTGCCTCGTCGGCGGGCGGTGATTGGATTGCCCGTCTCCTCAGCACCCCGCTGCGCGGGCTGCCTCGTCGGCGGGCGGTGATTGGATTGCCCGTCTCCTCAGCACCCCGCTGCGCGGGCTGCCTCGTCGGCGGGCGGTGATTGGATTGCCCGTCTCCTCAGCACCCCGCTGCGCGGGCTGCCTCGTCGGCGGGCGGTGATTGGATTGCCCGTCTCCTCAGCACCCCGCTGCGCGGGCTGCCTCGTCGGCGGGCGGTGATTGGATTGCCCGTCTCCTCAGCACCCCGCTGCGCGGGCTGCCTCGTCGGCGGGCGCTAGCCTGATCCCATGCAGTCGTGGTCTTCCCCACAGGTCCCGGATTTGCCGGGACGCGGCCCCGAGCTACGGCTGTACGACACGTCGGACCGGCAGGTGCGCCCGGTGTCGGCCGCTACGGGCCCGGGTTCGACGGCCACGATGTACGTCTGCGGCATCACGCCTTACGACGCAACGCATTTGGGGCACGCGGCCACCTACCTGACGTTCGATCTGGTCTACCGGCAGTGGCTGGACCTCGGCCACCAGGTGCATTACGTGCAAAACGTCACCGACGTCGACGACCCCCTGCTGGAGCGGGCCGACCGCGACGGCATCGACTGGCGCGAGCTGGGCGACCGCGAGGTGTCGCTGTTCCGGGAGGACATGACGGCACTGCGCATCCTGGCGCCCCGCGACTACGTGGGGGCCACGGAGGCGATCCCGGAGGTCGTCGAGCTCGTCGAGAAGATGCTGGCGTCGGGGGCGGCCTACGTCATCGACGGCGAGTACCCCGACGTCTACTACCGCGCCGACGCGACGCCGCAGTTCGGCTACGAATCCGGCTACGACCGCGACACCATGCTGCGGCTGTTCGGCGAGCGCGGCGGCGATCCGCAGCGGCCGGGTAAGACCGACGAACTCGACGCGCTGCTGTGGCGGGCCGCGCGGCCCGGCGAGCCGAGTTGGCCGTCGCCGTTCGGTCCGGGCCGCCCCGGCTGGCACGTCGAGTGCGCCGCGATCGCATTGAGCCGACTCGGCAGCGGCCTCGACATCCAGGGCGGCGGAAGTGACTTGATCTTTCCGCACCACGAATTCACCGCCGCGCACGCCGAATGTGTCAGGGGCGAGCGGCGCTTCGCCCGCCATTACGTGCACTCCGGGATGATCGGGTGGGACGGGCACAAGATGTCGAAGAGCCGCGGCAACCTGGTGCTGGTTTCGGCCCTGCGGGCGCGCGGCGTCGAGCCGCAGGCGATCCGGCTGGGATTGCTCGCGGGGCACTACCGCGACGACCGCTTTTGGAGCGAGCAGGTGCTCGACGAGGCGACGGCCCGTTTGCAACGGTGGCGCTCGGCGGCGGCCCAACCCGCCGGCCCCGACGCGACCGACGTCGTCGCGCGCCTGCGTCAATACCTGGCCGACGACCTCAACACTCCGAAAGCCATTGCGGCAGTCGACGGCTGGGCGACCGATGCGCTCGAGTACGGGGGCCACGACGCGCAGGCGCCGGGCTTGGTGGCCACCGCGGTGGACGCATTGCTGGGTCTCAATTTATCGACGCGATAGTTAAATTTGCGCCAGCAATAGCGCGCGCTCCAATTCGAAAGCGACGCTACGCATTCTGCGACACGTCACGGTTGCCGCAGTAGGGCCGCGTTGCCTTAATCAGGCTGGCTAAGTATTTGCTGTCACCAAGCCAAAATAACGTCGCGCCCAACCCGAAAAACGCTGTTCAACAACCATATAAGGACCAATCAGGGGCAGCGACCGCCGGTCATATGACAATTTGCTGAAAGCGCTGTGGTCGGGTATATTCTCCACCAAGCGTTGGGTAAAAGAGCGGGCATCCGATGCAAGCGTCCAGAGAGTTATGGCCGTTGGCTAGCCGTAACGAAGAATGGGGCCGGGTAACCGGCCGGCGCGCGGCGACGAGGCCGGGTGTCGGCAACGCGGCCCTCCTGCTTCTCCGCCGCGCGTCGGGCGCGCGTCAGGCGAAGCCACGGCGCGCATCGGCCTTCCTTCATCGTGAACCGGAACGGCGATGACGGTGGCGGCACTGCCCGTGGCTTTGGTGACTCGCCGAGCAGCCGACGAGATCTCCGGTGTGGGGAAACGGGAGGTGCTCGCCGGTGCAGCGGGGAAGTTATCGAAGTGAGTGGCCTGTCGTGGCCCGGGACGCCGAACTCGGACTGGCGCTCGGGGCCCTCAACGGAGGGGAGTACCAGGGCGTCGCGCTCATCGGTGACAGCGGGGTCGGGAAGTCCACCCTCGCCAGGATGTTGGCCAAAGTTGCCGAGCGCGCCGGGCGCACCGTGCGTTTCGCCTTGGGAACTCACACCGGATCCGCGGTGCCGTTGGGGGCGTTCTCGCGCGCTGTGACCCTGGACGCGACACACGAGCCCGCGTTGCTCTTGGCCTCCGCGCACAAGACGCTGGGCGAGGACAGGAATCTCGTGGTCGTCGTCGACGACGCTCAACTACTCGACCCGTTGTCCGCGACGCTGGTGAATCAACTTGCCGCCGGCAGAACGGCCCGCTTGATCGTCACCATCCGGTCGGGGGAGGTGGTCCTCGACGCGATCACCGCGTTGCTGAAAGAACGCATGCTGTTGACCGTGCATGTCGACCCATTCACCCGCGAGCAGACCGAACGACTGGCCGCCTCGGTCCTGCAGGGTGAGGTGGAGTCCCAACTGGTTGATGACCTGCAGCTCCGAAGTGCGGGGAACCCGTTGGTGCTGCGCGGATTGCTCAGCGCTAGTCGCGACAACGGAGTATTGGTCCGCACCGACGACGTCTGGGAGCGGCGCGGACCGTTGCACGCCGACCGCGAACTGTACGACTTGCTGGAATATCGGCTGCGTTCGCTGTCAGCGGCCCAGCTGGAGGTCGTCGAGGTGCTGGCCACCGCGGAGGTTCTGGAATGGGACATCTTGCGCGGCATCTGCGATGCCGACGTGGCGGCCGGCCTGGAGCGCCGTGGGCTGATCCAGTTGGTGGTCGACGGCTCCCACACCTTGGCGCAGCTCAATCACCCGTTGTTGGGTGACGCCGCGACCCGGCGGGCCGGGGTGGTCCGCTCCCGTCAGCTCAACGGCATCCTGGCGCGGGCGCTCCGAGAGCACCTGCTCGCCGGGGGGCGCTCGCACCTGCACGATGTGCACAGTCGAATCCGCCTGGCACAGTTCATGATTCGTAGCGATCTGACGCCGGACCTCGACGTGGTGTCCGAGGCGGCGGCGGACGCGCTGGCCATGTCCAACGTCGCCCTCGGCGAGGAGTTGGCGCGCTTCGCGGCCGACCGCGGCGGGGGAGTGCCGGCGGCGCTGGTGCTCGCAGAGGCTGTGAGCTGGCAGGGCCGCGGCGACGAGGCCGAGGCCATTCTGCTCGACGTGGAACCGGCCGATGCCAGGGATGGGTTCCTGGTCGCCCGCTGGGGGTGCCTGCGCGCGGCCAACCTCTTCTGGGTGTGCAACCGCGTCGACGAGGCGCGGGGCGCACTGGCCGCCGTCGAAAGCTGGGTCTCCTCGGAGGCCGCGGCCGATCTCGTCAGCGCGATGGACCTTTCGATGGAGGTCTTCTGTGGCGACGTCGCCAGGGCCGTGGAGATCGGGCCGAAGATCTGCGAGTCCGACGTGCCACCGGCCGCCGTGGTGTGGGCGGCGATCCCGACGTGCATCGCGCTGGCCGCCGTCGGGCGATACGCGGATGTCCCCGCGGTGGCCCACGCCGGGCTGAGCGCGGCTGCGACGGAAGGGTTCGGGCTGCAGCAATTCAACATCGGTATGGCCGAGATCATGAACGCCATAGCGGCCGGCGAATGTTTCGCCGCGGAACAGATCTGGCGGCGCTATCGGGAACTCGCTGCGGGCGTTCCTGCCGCCGAGGCCATGGTGCATACGATGCGGGGATTCGTCCGGCTCGGCCAGGGCGACCTGTCGTCCGCGTCGCTGGCGTTCAAAGAGTCCAAAAAGCATCTCTCGCAGGGTTTTCCGTCACCGTGGGCCGTTTTGGCTGCCGCGCGGCACGCCCAGACCGAGGGGCAACGCGGTGACGTCGACGCCGCCTCCGCTGCGCTGCGCGACGCGGAGGAAGCGTACGGGCCGCACGTCGCGATCTTCCTGCCGGAACTCGAGTTGGCTCGCGCCTGGCGGCTCGCCGCCGCCGGCGAGACGGACGCCGCTCAAGCCCACGTCGTCGCCGCGGCGCAGGTCGCACAGGACGCGGGCATGTATGCGGTGGAGATGCGCGCCCTCTACGCGGCGGTGCGTTTCGGGGATCGTGCCCATGCAGCTCGACTGCACGAGCTCGCCGTCATCCTGGGAACTCCCTTCGCGGAGGCGATCGCGAGCCAGGCCCGGGGCCTGGAGTACCGCGACGGGTGCCTCCTCGACGCGGCGGCTCGGCGCTTCGCCGACCTGGGCGTACTGGCGCTGGCCGCCGATGCTTCGGCACAGGCGGCCGCCGAACACGCGCACCGGGGCGAGCGCGGCAAGAAATTTGAATCGTCAACGTGGGCGTTCGAGATGGCGAGTGAATGTGGAATGCGCACACCGGCGTTCGAAGCCGCCGCCCGCCCGCTGCCGTTCAGCGACCGGGAACGGCAGATCGCGAACCTCGTGGTGGCCGGGCTGTCCAACCGGCAGATCGCGGAACGTCTGGTCGTCTCGGTGCGCACAGTCGAGGGACACCTGTATCGACTTTTCACCAAGCTCGGCATCAACACGCGCGATCAGCTGGTCCAGCTGGTGGGCCGCAACGCGTCGGTGCGCAGCACGCTGTCATCTCGCTGCGACAGGCGGTCGGCACAGTTCGCGCCGTGACTAAAAGGCGTGCGGCTCAGACGGGTTCGCGCGCCAGTGGCGACAGCCGTTCGGTGACGGCGCAGGCCGGTGCCCACCATCTCGCCAGTGCCAACAGATCGGCGGCCTCCTCGTCGAGGCTCGTCGACCGGCCACGCACGACCAACGTCGTGTCGGGTGGCTCCGGTTTCCTCCCCGCGTTTCTCGCCCGCACGGCGTGCGCCAGTTCCAGGGCGGCGGTCGCCCCGGCCACCTCGTCGGTAGGCACCGCATTGGCTGTGATGAAGTGCACCAACTCCTCGGGAGCGACGTCGCGACTGTAGGGGCGCAGTTGCAGGATCGCGTCCCGTATCTCGATGACCGTTTGGTGCAGCTGCAGGGTCGTCTTCTGGAATCGACGCCCGCCCTCCTCGAGATTGAACCGGCTTTCCGGCACCAGTGCGGTGATGCTCTGTCGAAGCGGTTGCAGGCCTCGCCAACTGCGGCTGACGCGATCGAGGCCCAGATAGGACAGCAGTCTGACGGTGAGTGGCACCGCGCCGAACAGGTACAGGGCCACGGCCATCCAAAGGAATTCCGAGCCGTGCAGCGCCAGCCGGAATTTCACCGTGTGCGTCAAACCGAGCTGATCGGTTACCGCCAAGACCACCGCTTCCAGACAGAACGCGGCGGTCACGACGACCGCGATGAGCCCGGCCGCGGCGAGCAGGCGTTCCCGCGTTGCTGTCGCCTTCCTCAGCTCGGAGCCGAACATCCACAGCAAGCGCGCCAGCATGACGGTGATGGTGGTCAGATAGAAACCCAGAGCCCACACCGCCTGCCAGCCACCGTTGACCTCGAGCGACTGGCCCGCAACGCGGGCGCGGGTGCCCGCGGCCAGGAACGCCACACACAAGGCGACGGTGGCCAGTCGGAAGTACCGATGGATGCGACGCGTCTCGGCCGGCGACATTCGGCTCCACAACATCGTGAATCCAATGAACTCGACGCACGCCAAATTCATTGCGACGCAAGACACTTGCTGTGCCGTCGTGACGGACATCAGGGCGGCGTCGGACAAGATCGCTTCCACGGCGCGTTCACGTAACAGCTGCGCCAGCAGGAGCCAGGCCATCACGTTGTTCAGGTAGGTCTCGTATAGGTTCGCCCTGCACCAGGCGAAACGTGCGGCAAGGAGGAGGGTGAGGACCGTGATGACGGTCCAGGCGATGGGGGCGGGAACGTTGGATGTCATTGGCGACGGAAGAAGGCGCTGCGCATCATCGACCGGCGTTCGGCGGCCTCGGTGGCGGCAATCATCAACAAACACGCGAACATCTCCGCGTCGCGCTCCTGGTCGCCCACGTAGTCGCGGCGTCCCAACACGGCGCGCACCGCGTCGGGATCGATGTCGGGCAGCGCCTGCAAACACACCTGCAGTTGTTGGGTTTCGGCCACGCCACGCCCGCCGCTTCGCCCATGACCCAACAAGATGTGACCGAGCTCGTGGCCCACGATCTGGTCGATGTGATATTCGCTCGTGCCGGTCTCGTGGAGGATCAGGTCTTCGTCCTCACACGCCACCCACAGCCCGCAGGGGCTGTCCGCTAGGGCCGCGGTGTTGGTCGGAATCAACCTGATGGGCCGGCCACGCTGGTCGGCCAGCTTGTCGATGAAGACGTTGCGGTCCCATGGCACGGGGATCGGCAGGTCCCGCGCCATGGCGAGCATGTCAGCGTTGGACACTGCCATTGGTTTCGTCCTCTCCCTGAGAGGCGATGGGGGGCAACCGTTCCAGTTCGCGGAGGTGGTCGATCATCGCAGCCACACTGTTGAGGGACTGAGTTGTCAGCCCGGATGCGCGTGCTGCGAGGTCGCGCACCTTATGGTCACGGAGTGCTTGGAGCAGATTCAGTTGCGCGTCGACCGCTGGGTCGGCCTCCGAATCTATCAAGTACGACGCCGGTAGGCCGAAGAATTGCGCGATCGCCCGAAGGTGGGTGACGGTGGGGTTGGTCTTGATGCCGTTGCGGAGTTGCCACAGGTAGGCCGGACTGATCGGCACCCCAGTTTTCTCGGTGATTGCGGCTGCCGCGGCGGCGTTGGACAGCGGAGGCGTGCTCGGGCTGTGCATGACCTCGAACAGCTTGTTCAAGCGGGCGGCGAGTTCACCGTCGCCCGATATCTTCTCGTGTGCGTCGCCCACCTCTGGATTACTCCCATTTCATGTGCGGGCCGGCCGTGTGTACTCACATTACAGCTCGTCCTTCGCTGGCAACACCCGAGCAAACGACGTGCGGGTTCAGCGTCCGGGGCGGCACCGTCCGGCCGGGACGGCGACGCTTCGGTGTCAGCAAACGCGGCTGCGTAGTCGGCTCAGGCGCTGCGGCTGACGGTGGTCTACCCACTCGGCCACGCGCGTAGCGAGTGAGGTACGCGCCGGGGGTCGGCCCCACAGGGCATCGTCCGCCGAATGTCGGATTAACCAGGCCCTCGACTTACTCGAAAGTAGGTTGACTCAGTAACGCCTTAACCAGTGCAAACTGGCTGCTTCATAGCCAACACATATATTTCAGTTTCGGTTGAGCACGGCCCTCGGTACTGATATAACAAGGCTGTTCGGGATCTGCGGCGGGCAGGGCGGGCGCGGCGCGGCGGGGCATTGAGGGGGTTCCAGGCTCCAACCGGGGCGTGCGGAAGGGACCTGCGTGCACAGTCAATCGGACCAACCGGAGCCACGCGGCCCGGCATCCGCGCACGTCCAAGCCTCGTGCGCCGCGTCGGCCGGGCGCCTAGTCGACGGTCCGCCGCTGAGTCCGCCCCAGGAGTGCGCGACCCAAGCCCGTTCGGTGAGGTGGTCGGCCGCCCGATCAGCCAGGTCGCCGCGCTGTTGGCGGCGTCGTGGGCGGGTGACTCCGGGACGTCGCTCGGACGGCGTTGACGCCTGGGCGGGACGCCAGGCGCGGCGCGGGCCCGCGCAGGCCGCCGGCCCGGCCGTGCGCGACCGACGGGCGGCGCAAACCGGCGACTCTTTGCGGCGGCTTTGCGACTCACCCGGTCGTTCGCTGCATTTACTCGATCTGATGCCACCCACTACTCGAGTTGCCCGCAACGCGCCGTTGCCCTGGTCGAAGGCTCTTACGCTCCGGCGCATGACATTGACTCCGGAACACCTGATCCTCCGGGGCCCGAAGCTAACGGATCGCGCGAGTGATCCAGCGAGCCTCTCGGACGGGTTCCAGCGACCCGCCGCCGGCCGCCCGCGTCACTGGGAAACGTTCGATTACCCACAACCGTGGGGCCGTTCTGTGCGTCGAATCTCTGAGTAGCGGGAGACGGTCCGGTGGTGAGTGGTGTCGGTGAGAACGCAGGGACAACGGCGGCGGTGCGGACAGCGCGGACCTCGGGCCCAGGCCCTTCGGGAGGCGCCGACGCAAAACGCATGTTTCGATTGACGCTGTTAGGCGTACCTTTAGTACTAAACAGTCGGTTGCAACAGACCCTCGGTATGAGGGCAGTGGAGAGGGTCGCGTCACCGCGGCGTTTCGGTGCCGCGTTTCGGCGCCGCGGCGCCGGGGCCGCAGGGGCGTTCACCAAGACGATGCCGTCTGGTGGGCGGCGTCTGATGCGTTAGAGGAAAAGTGGGGAGGTGCGTCAACCAGTGCAGCGAGACAGAGGTCAAGACAGTGGTTCGACGTGGCCCATAGTGGCGCGCGACGCGGAATTCCGGCAGGCGCTGGCCGCGCTCAACGACAGTGAGGTCCAGGGCGTCGCGTTGGTCGGTGACAGCGGTGTGGGCAAGTCCACGCTCGCACGAATGCTGGCCAAGGCGGCCGAATCCGCCGGACGGCCGGTGCGCTTTGTCCTGGGTACGCAGACGGGAAGCGCGGTCCCGTTGGGGGCGTTCTCCCGCGCCGTCACGCTGGAGATAGCCCACGAGCCCGCCATCATGCTGGCGGCCGCGCACAAAACCCTCGGCCGCGAGGAGAACCTGGTCGTCGTGGTCGACGACGCGCAATTGCTCGATCCGCTGTCGGCCACTTTGGTGAATCAACTGGCCGCGAACCGCACCGCGCGGTTGATCGTGACGATCAAGTCCGGCGAACCGGTTCTCGACGCGGTGACCGCGCTGTTGAAGGAACGGCTGCTGTTGACCGTGCACGTCGATCCGTTCACACGGGAGCAGATCGGGTCGCTTGCCGGGCGGGTGCTCGGCGGCGCGGTGGGGACGCGGTTGATCGACGAGTTGTACGAGCGCAGCGCCGGAAACCTCTTGGTGCTGCGCGGGTTGCTCAGTTCCGGCCGGGAGAGCGGGGCCCTGGTTCGCGCGGACGGCGCGTGGCAGCTCAAGGGCCCGCTGCATCCGGATCGGGAACTGTACGACCTCCTCGAATTTCGGCTGCGGTCGCTGTCGCCGGACGAGTTGGAGGTCGTCGAGGTGCTGGCCGCCGCGGAGGTGTTGGACTGGGAGATCCTGCGCGAGATCTGCGACGCGGACGCAGCGGCAAATCTCGAACGCCGAGGGCTGATCCAGCTGGTCGTTGACGGGTCACACACCTTGGCCCAGTTGAATCATCCCTTGCTGGGCGACGCGGCCACCCGGCACGCCGGGGTGGTCCGCTCGAGACAACTCAACGGCGTCCTCGCCCAGGCCATGCAGCGGCACCTCAAGGCCGGCGGACGTTCGCACCTGCCGGACTTGCGCAGCCGAATTCGGCTGGCGCGCTTCATGATGCACAGCGACCTGACGCCCGACCTCGATGTGGTGATCGACGCGGCGGCGGACGCGGTGGCCATGTCGAACGTCGTCCTGGGCGAAGAGTTGGCCAGGTTCGCGGTCGACCGTGGGGGAGGCCTGCCCGCGGCGATAGTGCTGGCCGACGCGGTGAGCTGGCAGGGACGCGGCGGCGAGGCCGAAGCAGCCCTGGTCGATGCGGAGCCCGACGAGGACGCCGACGAGTGGTTGGTGGCCCGATGGGGGTGCCTGCGTACCGCCAACCTGTTCTGGGGTTGCGGTGATGTGGAGGGCGCGGCGCGCGTATTGACGGAGGTGAAGAAGCGGGTCCGGTCCGAGGCGGCCGTTCAGCTCGTCACCGCGCTGGAGGTTTCGAGCGGATTCTTCTGCGGGGACGTCGAAACGGCGCTCAACGTCGGCCCGGGTCTGTGTGAATCGAACCTGCTGCCGTTGGCGACCGTGTGGGCGTCCATCCCCACCTGCGGCGCCCTGGTCGCCGTCGGACGCTTCGCGGAAGTCCACCGAGTCGCGGAGGCCGGACTGCGCGCTGCGGCGCTCGAGGGAACGGGCTTGCAGCGGTTCAACATTGGCCTCGCCGAGATCATGAGTGCCACCGCCGCGGGCGACTTCGTCGGGGCCGAGCGGGTCTGGAAGCGTTACGCCGCCATCGCCACCGGCGTCGCCGAGGTGGACGCGATACTGGACGCGATGCGGGGGCTCGTGCAGCTGTGTCGGGGCGACCTCCCATCGGCGTGCGCCGCGTTTCGCGGCGCGAAACAGGTCCTCTCTCAAGGGTTTCCCTCGCCGTGGGTGGTCCTGGTTGCCGTCCTGCACGCCCAGGCGGAGGGGGAGCGGGGCGACAGCGAGGCCGCTACCGCGGCGCTGCGATTCGCGGAGGAAGCGTACGGGCCGCACGTGGCGGTGTTCCTCCCGGAACTCGAACTGGCCAGGGCCTGGCAGCAGGCGTCGCTGGGTGAAACGAAACCGGCCCAGACTCATGCGCTGCGGGCCGCGCAGATCGCGGGGCAAGCCGGCATGCACGCTGTCGAGACCCGTGCCCTGCACGCCGCGGTTCGCTTCGGCGATCGCACCCAGGCTGGGCGGCTGGAGAAACTCGCTACCCTGCTCGACACTCCGTTGGCGGCCGTCACGGCGGAGTACGCGCGCGGCCTCACCAAGCACGACGCGGACATGGTCGACGCGGCAGCCCACCGGTTCGCCGACCTCGGTGCGCTCGCGCTGGCCGCCGACGCGTCGGCGCAGGCCGTCGACGAGTACGCCCGCCGGGGCGAACGTGGCAAGGAGGTCGAATCGTCGACCTGGGCGTACGGTCTGGCGAGCCAGTGCGGGCTGCGGACCCCAGCCCTCGAGGCCGCGGCGCGCCCGCTGCCCTTCAGCGGTCGGGAACGCCAGATCGCCATGTTGGTCGCGTCCGGTCTGTCGAACCGGCAAATCGCTGACCGCCTGGTGGTGTCCGTGCGCACCGTGGAGGGCCACCTGTACCGGTTGTTCACCAAGCTCGGCATCAACAATCGCGATCAACTCATCCACCTCACGAATCGGCACCTGCTCGGCAACAACACGCTGTCGATGCGCGTGGACGACGCCGGCGGTAACCCGCCGCACGATCGCCACGCGGCCGGTTGACCGCTCGAGCGGTGACGGGGCGGTGGTCGGCGCGCGCCGACACGCGAGAGTTACTGTCGCGCTGGGCAATTCAGCGCTGCACGAAAAGCCGCCAGCGTGCATCGACACCGCCTTTCGGGCGGTCCGGCAAGCAGGCCATGACTCGTCGTCCTTGACGGCCCGCCGCGCTGCGGGCGGCTCGGCCTGAGATCCGTTACGCGCCATCGCGGGAATCGCTACTCGATCCGCGCGTCGATACCACCCTAGTCGGATCAATTGGCTCTCGACGCTGCGTCCAGCAAACTTAGACTCCCGCGCATGGCATCCGTCATCGTCCCGAAAGGGGCTGCTCCAGTCCACGTTTGGAGCCCCGACCGGGCCGCGTCGCCGCCGCTGAGGGCGACGATCCACGAGGCCGCTGCGGGTGGTGACGAAAAGTCGGGCCGAAGTACCGAGACCGTGACGACGTCTAGAGGTTGAACAACTATGCACGCGAAGCACCGCGTGGTCGACTACATCGTCGACCGGCTGACAGCAATCGGCGTCGACCGTCTGTTCGGTGTCGACGGCGAGAACATCGAAGACCTGTACGACGCCGCGTCAGCGCGCCCCGACTTTGGGGCCGCGTTGGCCAAACACGAGTTTTCCGCGGCCGCCATGGCCGACGGCTATAGCCGTAACGGCGGCGCGCTGGGCGTGATGGCCGCGACGTCGGGAGGGGGCGCGCTCAACCTGATCCCCGGCCTCGGCGAAGCGTTCTCCAGCCGCGTGCCGGTCCTCGCCCTGGTCGGTCAGCCACCGACCGCGATGGACGGACGCGGCAGCTTTGGGGACACCAGCGGTCGCAACGGCTCGGTGAACGCCGAGGCGCTGTTCTCCGAGGTGTCGGTGTTCTGCCGGCGAGTGCTGGATCCCGCCGACGTCGCGCCCGCGTTGTCGTCCGCCGTGGCGGCCGCCCGGGCAGGTGGTCCCGCGGTACTGCTGCTGCCCAAAGACGTTCAGCGGGCGGCCATGCCGTCCGGCGTTCCCACCGACGTGCCGGCGGGGGAGCGGCCCCGCTCGATCAGCGACCCCCATCCCATCGTGCAGGCGCTGCGCGCGGCGCACGGACCGGTGACGATCATCGCGGGCGAGCAGGTGATGCGCGATGGGGCGCGGGTCGAACTGTCGGCGTTACGCGGCCTGCTGCGTGCGCGGGTCGCCTGCGTGCCACACGCCAAAGATGCCGCTGGCACACCGGGATTCGGTTCCTCCTCGGCGCTTGGCCTGGCCGGCGTCATGGGCCACCCCAGCGTGGCGGAGGCGGTGCGCGGCAGCGCGCTGTGCCTCGTGGTCGGAACCCGGTTGTCGATGACGGCCCGCGCCGGGCTGGACGACGCCTTGGCGGCGGTCCGTACCGTCTCGATCGGTTCGGAAGCGCCGTACATCCCGTGCACCCATGTCCACTCCGACGACTTGCGGGTGTCCCTGCGGACCTTGGCGGATGCGCTCACGGGTCGCGGCCGCGCGACCGGGGTGCGCGTTCCCGACACGTTGCCCCGCACCGAGTTGGCCACGCCTTCGTTCGACGGTTCGGGGGTCCGCTACCGCGAGGCCATGCGCGCGCTCGACCGTGGGCTGCCCGACGGCGTCGACATCGTCGTCGACGCCGGCAACACCGGCGCGGCGGCCCTGCACTACCTTCCCGTCCGACGCATGGGTCGATTCGTGGCCCCACTGGGCATGGGGGGCATGGGATATAGCTTCGGGGCGGGTATCGGCATGGCGTTCGCCCGCGTGAGACGCGAGAACGCGGGGCGAGTCGTGGTGATCGCCGGTGATGGAGCCTTCTTCATGCACGGCATGGAGGTACATACGGCCGTGCAGTATCGGTTGCCCGTGACGTTCGTGTTGTTCAACAACAACGCCCACGCCATGTGCGCGCTCAGCCAGCAGCTGTTCTATGGAAATCGGCACGGGCACAACCGGTTTACTCCGAGCAGGTTGGGCGCAGGCCTGGCCGCCATGTTTCCCGGACTGTCCTCGGTCGATGTCGCCGATGCCGACGGCTTGAGCGCGGCCGTGCGTGCGGCGCTCGACTGTGTCGGCCCGTCGGTCATCGCCGTCGAGTGCCAGGCCGACGAGATACCGCCGCTCGCACAGTTCTTGGAGCCGGGGCTACCGCGACGCTCGCCAGCGCAGGCGGGCCGAACTCCAGAGCCGCGCGAGCAGCCGACCGGCGACGCGGCGCCCGATCATCCTGGCGCACAGTCGATTGGTACACCCGCAGCTCCGGATTCGCCGCGCCCTGCGCACCTGTCAGATGTGGAGCGTCACCGCACGCCTACTCTATCCGGCCGCACGAATCTCTCTACTTGCCTCTGATCCGAAGTTGCACCGAATCGCTGAACCTACGCTTCCCGAAATGGCCAGTCCGAACCCGTTGGCCGGAAAGGAAATTCCCATGTCCGTGGTGATCGTGGACAACTACGACTCCTTCACATACAACCTTTTCCAGCTGACCGCCGGCGTGACCAACAGTCACGTACGGGTTGTTCGAAACGACGACTACGCCGCGTGGCGGTCCATCGTCCCGGAGAGCATCGAAGCGTTGATCATCTCCCCGGGCCCCGGTCGTCCGGAGTTCGAATCGGACTTCGGCATCAGCCGACTGGCTCTCGAGTACGACGTCCCCGTGTTGGGCGTCTGCCTGGGGCACCAGGGCTTGTGCTACTTCGAGGGCGGCGTCGTCACGATCGCGCCGGAGCCCTGCCACGGACGGACCGGCGCGATCCAACACGACGGAACCGGGCTGTTCGCGGGCATACCGTCACCGTTCCGGGCGACCCGATATCACTCGCTCGTGGTGTCCGAGGTGCCGGACTCACTGCGCGTCACCGCGAGCACCGTTGACGCGTCGGGGAAGGAACTCGTGATGGCGGTGGAGCACCGGTCGCGGCCCCAATGGGGTGTTCAATTTCATCCCGAGTCGATCGTCACCGAGCACGGCTGCACGTTGATCGCGAACTTCCTGAGGCTTGCCCACGTCAGGTCGCAGCGCTGCAGTGTCAGAAAGGTGGCCGCGGCCGCGGCGCGCATAGCCCGCGAGAACGCGCAGCCCGGCCCGGAGGAATCCACCACGCCGACCCAACGGTTCCGGGTGATGAGCACCCGGCTGAAGCTCGAGGCGGACTCAGAGCACGTCTACACGAGCCTTTTCGATGGTCAGGACGGCGCGATCTGGCTGGACAGCTCGAGGATCATCGAGGGCCTGTCGCGCTTCTCGATTCTCGGCGGCTGCGGCCCGCACGGCGAATGGGTCACGGCGGACGCCAACTGCGGCGTCACCGTTCGCCGCAGCGACGGCACGGTGTCCCACGTGCCGCAGAGCATATTCGACTACCTCGACAGCCAGACCGCCGAACGCTCGGTCGGCCGCGTCGTGGACGAATGCGACTTCGCGCTCGGCTACGTCGGCTACCTGGGGTACGAGACGAAGGCGGAATGCGGCGGTGACGCGGCGCATCAGTCGGATCTGCCCGACGCCGGCTTCGTGTTCTGCGATCGAGCGGTCGTCATCGATCATCAGCGCGGCGAGACGTGGTTGTTGGCGCTCACCACCCAGGCGATCCGTGATCAGTCCGACGCCTTGTCGTGGCTGGACACCGCCGAGCGGGCGGCGCGGTCGTCGGTGAATGCCGCGCCCGTCGGGGCCCACTTCGACCTGACTCCGGTCGACGTGCCGACCGTGATCAGGGAGTCCCCGACCAAGTACATCGACAACATCCGGCAGTGCATGAAGGAGATCCGCGCGGGGGAGACCTACGAGGTTTGCCTGACCACCACGGTCACGGTCAACGCCAACATCGATGCGCGCGAGACCTATTCGGATCTTCGCCGGCGTAATCCCGTTCCCTACGGGGCGCTTCTACGACTCCCGGGTGTCGACGTGCTCTGTGCCTCCCCGGAACGGTTCGTCAAGATCTCCGCCGATCGGATCGTCGAGGCCAAGCCGATCAAGGGCACTCGCCGCCGCGGCCACACGCCCGATGAAGACCGCCTGCTGGCCACCGATTTGTGCACCGCGGAGAAGGATCGCGCGGAGAACCTGATGATCGTCGATCTGCTGCGCAACGACCTCGGGCAGGTCTGTGAGATCGGTTCGGTCCACGTTCCCCGCATCTTCTCGGTCGAGACCTATGCCACCGTGCACCAATTGGTCAGCACCATCAGGGGCAAGCTGCGCGACGATGTGACGCCGGCCCAGTGCGTGCGCGCCGTCTTCCCGGGCGGGTCGATGACCGGGGCGCCTAAGCGGCGCACCATGCAGATCATCGACAGGCTCGAGGGCGGACCTCGCGGAATCTATTCCGGGGCTATCGGTTACTTCTCGCTGACTGGAGCCGTCGACCTGAACATCGTCATCCGCACGATGGTCGTACGCGGCGACGAGATCACCATCGGCACCGGTGGCGCCATCGTGTCGCTCTCCGACCCCGAAGAGGAGCTCGCCGAGATTCGCCTCAAGGCGAGTTCTCTGTTGGAGTCCCTGCGCGCGACGGCCCGCTTGACGGCTCCGGCGTGACGCACGGCCCATCGGCCTCGGATGCCGGTGCAGCTCGTGATGCCCTGCACGGCAACGTGTTCGATGTCAAGCATAGAACGGAGACCTTTTCGTGACGGACGATCGTGAGATCGAGGGCATCGCCATCGGACTGGCGATGGACGAATGCCGCAAACGCCTCGACGAACTGGACAGCGCGCTGATCGGCGTGGTCGCCGAGCGGATGGAGCTGTGCGTGCAGATAGCCCAGCTCAAACATCGAGGGCGCATACCGATGATGCAACCACACCGCCTGCGGCACGTCCGCGCGAAGTCCGTCAGGGAAGGCCGGATGCAGGGGCTCGACGAGGGTTTCGTGGAGCGGCTGATCGACGTGATCACCCAGGAATCGTGCCGCCTGGAAGATTTCGTCCTCGCCAGGCTCGGTCTCGACGGTCAGAACGGTCTCGACGGTCAGAACGGTCTCGACGGTCAGAACGGCCTCGACGGTCAGAACGATCTGCACGCGGTCCGGGCGCGGCCGCCGGTCGGCGAACCCCGTTAGGCCCGCGATGCTCGACTACGGCACACAACCCGACGTGCTAGGACCGTTGACCGCAGCACAGCGGTCGATCTGGGCCGCCCAACAGCTGCGCCCCGAGGTTCCCTACAACTTCGCCGCTTTTCTCGCCATCGATCACCATGTCGACGCCGAGCGGCTCATGCGCGCCTGCGAAGCGGCGGCCACGCGGTTCGGCTCACCGTGCACCCGAGTTGCGGTCGACGGCGGCGAACCCGTGTTCATGGTCGATCGGTCTTTCCCGAATACCCTGCACTGCAGAGATTTCCGGGGCGAAGATGACCCAGTCACCGCCGCGCGCGCCTGGATGAACGCGGAGTACCGTCGACCGGTCGACCTGGGCCGGGACCGCCTCACCGAATTCGCGCTGCTGCGGGTCGCCGACGAGCTGTGTTACTTCTACCTTCGTACGCACCACGTGGTCCTCGACGGCTTCGGGGCCAACGTCCTGATCCGCTACGTCGCGGCCGCATACACGGCAGCGGAGTCACCGGACGGCAAGGTCGTCGACTTCTCCGAATTCGCCTTGATCCGCAAGGCGGACCACAGCTATCAACAGTCGACGCGCAGCCGCGCCGATGCCGAGTACTGGAGCACCGTCGTGCAGGGCGGACTCGATGTCACCGATCTGACGGGCACGCCGCGGCTGGTCGCCCCCCGTCACCCCGAGGTTCGTGAACTGATATGCGAGCCGGGGCAGGGCGCGCGGGACTCCGCGCGCGCGGCGCTCGACGTCGCGCGGATCGTCGCCATCATGGCGGTTTTTCTAGCGAAAACTACCGGCCTTCAGCAGGTTTCGATGTCCCTTCCGGTGTCGGCGCGCACCAGCGCGGCGCTGAAAAAGTGCACCGGCATGGTGTCGAATCTGGTGCCGCTGCTCATCGGTGTCGGCGACGACGACACCATCGGTGCGATCACCGATCGGGTCGCCACGTCACTGATCGGTGCGTTGCGCCATCAACAGTTTCGACGCTGGCCCGACCTCGTAGGTGGCGGTTCGACGCGCTTGGACATGAACGTCGAATTCGGCCCGGTCATCAACATCCTCAGCTTCGTCGAGCCGTTCGCCTTCGGCCCGTCCGAGGTCGTGTATAACCTCCTGTCCATCTTCCCCGTGCAGGACATCGCGGTCAGCATCTACCCGTGGCTCGACGGCCAGGCGCCGCGTATTCAGTTCACCTGGAACCCGGACCGCTACGCGGCCGACGACATCGACCGGCACATCAGCCGCCTGGAGTCGCTCCTGAGCCGCCTGCTCTCGGCCGACGCGTCCCTGCCGGTCCGTGAGGTGTCGCTACTGGCTTCCGACGAGTGGGATTTGTTGGTGCGGTTGTGGTCTGGTGCGGGTGTGGGGGC
>NZ_LZKC01000338.1:0-4961 GCF_001672685.1 Mycobacterium sp. E2462 | reverse complement strand
CCGCGCAATCGCAAACCAGTGACCGAGCAATCATGACGGTAGGCCGCGGCCCACCACAGCGCACGGTAACCCGGAACATTTGCCAGGCGCGGCCGCCCCGCGCCGGTCCGCACGCTGGTCACGGAGTCGCGGCCGACCCCCCGCCCTGCTCGTGACCGGTGATCCGGAACGTGAATTCGTGGTCACAGATTCGCAATTGGTCGCCGTCCTGCAGGGTGGCGGTCGCGTGGATGCGTTGCTGCTGCACGTGCACGCCGTTGGCGGACCGCAGGTCATTGATGATGTAGCTGGCGCCGGCGTCGACGACGACGGCATGGTGGCGGCTGACCTTCGGCGAGTCCAGCACGATGTCGTTGTCGCTGAGCCGTCCGATCCGCGTTGTCGCGTGCAGGGGATACCGCCGTCCGGACGCATCCTGCAGATAGGCGGCCGCCCTACGCTCGGCCACCAGCGTGTACTGCTCGAGCACCGTGATCGTGACGGCCGCGGTCGTCATGGCGTTCTTCCTGGCGTCCAGCGGGTCCTGGCGCAGGATTCGGTCGTTGAGTTCGCGCAGCGTGGCGCCCGGGTCGATGCCCAGCTCATCGGCGAGCAATGCCTTCACGCGGCGGTAGGCCGCCAAGGCGTCGGATTGGCGGTCGCTGACGTAGTAGGCCGTCATCAACTGCGCCCACAACGGCTCGCGGTAGGGGTGCTCGGCGGTGAGCGCCTCGAGCTCACCGATCACCAGTTGGGCTCGGCCACAGGCTATCTCGGACTCGGCTAGCGCCGTGTGCACAAGAAGCTTCTCCTCGACGAGCGAGGTGGCGAAGGTGTCGACGAACGCGAAGTCCCGCAGGTCTTCGAGCACGGGTCCCCGCCACTGGTCCAACGCGGCCCTGAGGTGCCCGCTGGCCGCGTCGAAGCGGCCCGCGGCGGCCGCGTGCACGCCGGCGGTCTTGTCGATGTTGAACCGCCCGAGGTCGCACGCCGCGTCGGGGATGTTGAGCCGGTAGCCGGGCGGCGCCGGAACCAGGATGTTGCGCGGGTCGATCCCGGCGCCGTTGATCAGCTTGCGCAGGTTGGACACGTAGGAGTGCAGGCTGGCCCGGGCGCCCGACGGCGGCGCTTCCGCCCACAGCGCCGTGGTCAACCGGTCGACACCTACGGGACTGTTGCGGTTCATCAGCAGCACGGCCAGCACCGCGCGCTGCTTGGGGGTGCCCAAGGGCACCAGCGCGCCCCCGACGGTCATCTCCAGGGGGCCCAGCAGGCCGAGTTCCAGCCCGGCGTCCGACCCGGATGGGCGCAACTGCACGCGTGTCAGCCTCTCCGCGTCGGGGGCGCCGGGCGCCGGTCACGTAATGCCAATGGTGATTGTGACACCACGCCAACGCGGGCGCGCCGAGTCAAGCCGGAGACTCCCCAGCCGGTGCGGCGTCAGGTCGTCACGACCATCACGTCGTCGCCGGCGTCCCACGCCTCGCTGAAGAGCTTGACCGGGACCTGCTCGTCGCGGCCGTCCTCGGCGCCGCTGTCGTTGAGGTGCACGATGCCGTTGACCGAGTCCACGCCGGTGACCACCACCGCGTGATCCGTCTGCGGGTTCCCCTGCTCGTCCCGGTCGGTGACGGGCAGGTGCCAGATGAGCGCGGAGTTCACGCTGGCGATCACCTTGCGGCCGGCGCCCAGCGCCTGCTCGAGGCCGGGGATCCCGGTGGGGATGCCCGTTTCGGCGGCGCTGTCCTTGTCCGTGAGCTTGGCGCGGACCTGATACTTGGCCAGCAGGGCGGCCACGTCGCGCATGTCGGCGCCCATGCCCGAATCCGGGTCGCTGGTGTTGACGGGCTTGACGTAGATCGAGCCCGGGTGCACGGTGCTCGGTGTGGTCTGGGCCATCTCGATGATGGCCTGCTCCGACGGCAGGGTGCCGGTCAGCTCGCCGACGACGTCGGCGCTCGACATCAAGACGCAGTCGTCGTACTGCTGCTGGCGCCAGTAGTTGGCGGCGGCGGCCGGGTCGCCGTACATGCCGCCGGCCGCCGCGCAGGCGGGGGCGGACAGCGCCGCGGCGACGGCGCAGGCGACCAGGGCGAACCAGGCCGCCGAGGCGGCCCCGGCGACGGTGTTGATCTTCACGACGGGCCTCTCTTGCGGATCGGTGGCTTGTTCGGTGTTGCGAGAAAAGCCTCCGACGCGCGCCTTCGAGGATCCTTGACGGATTCTTGGAGCCGTTCTGGCGCCGTTCTGGCGCCGCTGGGTGTTAGGCCCGGGTCATCGCGAAGTAGGCGCCGCGCCGGGCCAGCAGTTCGGTGTGGCTGCCCTGTTCGACGATCCGGCCGGCCTGCACCACCAGGATGCGGTCGGCGTCGCGGATTGTCGAAAGTCGATGCGCGATGATGAAACTCGTGCGGTCACGGCGCAGTTCGCGGGTCGCTCGCTGGACGAGGGCTTCGGTGCGGGTGTCGACCGAACTGGTCGCCTCGTCGAGGATCAGCAGTTGCGGCCGGGCCAGGAAGGCCCGGGCGATGGTGATGAGCTGCCGCTCGCCGGTGCTGATGTTGGCACCGTCGCCGGTGATGCGGGTCTGATACCCGGCGGGCAGCGTGTGCACGAACCGGTCGACGTAGGCCGCCCGGGCGGCCGCGATCACCTCGTCGGGGCCGGCGCCGGGGCGCCCGTAGGCGATGTTCTCCTCGATCGTGCCGTCGAAGAGCCAGGCGTCCTGCAGCACCATCCCGATCCGTGCCCGCAGCGCCTGCTTGCTGACCGTGGCGATGTCGATGCCGTCGAGCAGGATCCGGCCGGAGTCCACCTCGTAGAACCGCATCAACAGGTTCACCAGCGTGGTCTTGCCGGCGCCGGTCGGCCCCACGATGGCGACGGTGCTGCCGGGCTCGGCCACCAGCGACAGGTCCTCGATCACCGGCGTACCCGCCCGGTAGGCGAAGCTGACGTGCTGGAATTCGACGCGCCCGCGTGGCCGCGCCGCCGCGCCCAGGGCCGCCTCGGGTCCCGGGGTCTCCTCGGGTTCGTCGAGCAGCTCGAAAACCCTTCCAGCGCTGGCGATTCCGGACTGCAGGGCGTTGTACATCCCCGCGACCTGCCCCACGGGGCCGTTGAATTGCCGCACGTATTGGATGAAGGCCTGGATGTTGCCGAGCGTGATGCGACCGGTGGCCACCTGCAGGCCGCCCACGACGGCGACCGCCGCGTAGCCGAGGTTGCCGACGAACGTGGTGGCGGGCGCGACCAACCCGGAGAAGAACTGGGCCCCGAAACTCGCGCGATAAACGTCGTCGTTGAGGGCACGGAACTGAGCGCGCGCCGCGCCCTGATGGCCGAACGTCTTGACCAGTGTGAAACCGCTGTACGTCTCCTCGATGTGGGCGTTAAGGCGGCCGACGCTGGCCCATTGGGCGGCGAAGAGCCGCGCCGACCGTCGCACGATCGCGCGGGTGGCGAGCAGCGACAGCGGCACCGTCAGCAGGGTGATCAGCAGCAGCAGCGGGGAGATCGACAACATCATCGTCAGCACCGCGACCACGGTGAGCAGCGACGTGAGCAGCTGGCTGAGCGTCATCGACAGCGACGACTGGACGTTGTCGATGTCGTTGGTGACGCGGCTGAGCAACTCGCCGCGCTGGCGGCCGTCGAAATACGACAGCGGCAGCCGGTGGATCTTGTCCTCGACGTCGGAGCGCAACGCGACCATGGTGCGCTGCACAGTGACGTTGAGCAGCCGCGCCTGCGCCCAGATCAGCAGCGCCGAAACGGCATACAACGCCGCGGCGACCGCCAGCGTGCGGCCCACCGCCCCGAAGTCCACGCCGTGGCCGGGCACCACGTTCATCGCGGACACCAGGTCGGCGAAGGTGTCTTCGCCCCGGGCGCGCGCGGCGGCAACGGCCTGCGCCTTGGTGATCCCGGCGGGCAGCCGCCGCCCGATGACGCCGTCGAACAGCAGATCGGTGGCGTGGCCCAGGATTCGGGGAACGACGACACCGATGGCCGTGCCGGTGAGGCCCAACACGATCACCGCCACGCTCAGCCGGCGTTGCGGCGCAAGCCGTTTCACCAGTCGCGCGGCGCAGGCCCAGAAGTCCCTCGCGCCGCTCACGGGCCACTCCCCACCCCGGCGCTGATCGACTGCGAGTCGGCGAACTCGGCGTAGGTGGCGCACCCGGTCAGCAGCGCCTCGTGCGTGCCGCGCCCAACGACGGTGCCGTTGTCGACGACAACCACTTGGTCGGCCGCCGCGGCCACCGAAACGCGTTGTGTGACAACGATAGAGGTGGCCCCGCCGGAGGCGGTGCGCAGCGCCGCGCGCACCCGGGCCTCGGTGTGCACGTCGAGCGCGGCGAAGGCGTCGTCGAACAGGTAGATCGCGGGGCGGCGAATCACCGCGCGGGCGATCGCCAGGCGCTGCCGTTGCCCACCGGAGAAGTTGATACCGCCCTGGGCGACCCGCATGCGCAGCCCGTCGTCGTGGGCGCGGACGAATCCGTCGGCGTCGGCGACGCGCAGCGCGTCCCACATGTCGTCGTCGGTGACTTCGCGGCCGGGGGGAGCGCCGTAGCGCAGGTTGTCCGCGACCGTCCCGCTGAACAGGTAACCGCGTTGCGGCACCAGCCCGATGGCGGCCCAGAGGCGTTCGGTGGGGTACTCGCGGACGTCGACACCGTCGACGAAGACCGCGCCGGCGGTCGCGTCGTAGAGCCGGCAGATCAACGCGACCAGCGTCGACTTGCCCGACCCCGTGCTGCCGACGACCGCGGTACAGGTCCCCGGTTCGACCGTGAACGAAATGTCGTGCAGCACCGGCCGATCGGCGCCCGGATAGGTGAACGTGACACCGGCGAGGCGCACGGACCCGGTGATGGCGTCCGGCGTGACCGTCGGGGTCTGCGGGTCGGCGACGGCGGGTTGGGTGGCGAGCACCTCGGTGATCCGTTCGGCGCACACGGACGCGCGGGGCAGCA
>NZ_LZKC01000337.1:0-20668 GCF_001672685.1 Mycobacterium sp. E2462 | reverse complement strand
GAGGTGTCGACGCTGCTGGGTCGCATGCCGTCGGCGGTGGGTTACCAGCCCACCCTGGCCGACGAGATGGGCGAGCTGCAGGAGCGCATCACCTCGACCAGGGGCCGGTCCATCACGTCGATGCAGGCGGTGTACGTGCCCGCCGACGACTACACCGACCCGGCGCCGGCGACGACGTTCGCGCACCTCGACGCGACCACGGAGCTGTCCCGAAACGTGTTCTCCAAGGGCATCTTCCCGGCGGTGGACCCGCTGGCGTCGAGCTCGACCATCCTGGACCCCAGCGTCGTCGGTGACGAGCACTACCGCGTCGCCCAGGAAGTGATCCGAATCCTGCAGCGCTACAAGGACCTTCAGGACATCATCGCCATCCTCGGTATCGACGAGCTGTCCGAAGAGGACAAGCAGCTGGTGAACCGGGCACGGCGCATCGAGCGGTTCCTGTCGCAGAACATGATGGCGGCCGAGCAGTTCACCGGTCAGCCGGGTTCGACGGTGCCGCTGAAGGAGACCATCGAGTCGTTCGACCGCCTGACCAAGGGTGAGTTCGACCACGTGCCCGAGCAGGCCTTCTTCCTCATCGGTGGGCTCGACGACCTGGCCAAGAAGGCCGAGAGCCTTGGCGCCAAGCTCTAACGACCCGGTCGAGTCGAAAGGTGGTGTGGCATGGCCGAAATGAACGTCGAGATCGTCGCTGTCGACCGCAAGATCTGGTCGGGTGAGGCGAAGTTCGTGTTCACCCGCACCACCGTCGGGGAGATCGGCATCATGCCGCGGCACATCCCGCTGGTGGCTCAACTGGTCGACGACGCGATGGTGCGGGTCGAACGGGACGGCGAAGACGACTTACGGATCGCCGTGGACGGCGGCTTCCTGTCGATCACCGAGGAATCGGTGACCGTGCTCGCCGAATCCGCGGCATTCGAGTCCGAGATCGACGAGAGCTCCGCCCGGGAGGATTCCGAATCGGACGATCCCCGGATCGCGGCCAGAGGGCGCGCGAGACTGCGCGCCGTCGGCGCGATCGACTGACGGCAGATGGGCGCGCCCATGGTTGGCATGGTCGTGCTCGTCGTCGTCCTGGGGGCCGCCGTCGCCGCGCTGAGCTACCGGTTGTGGAAACTGCGCCAAGGTGGAACGGCGGGCATCATGCGCGACGTCCCCGCGGTCGGCGGCCACGGCTGGCGGCATGGCGTGATCCGGTACCGCGGCGGGGAGGCCCTGTTCTACCGGCTCTCCAGCCTGCGGTTGTGGCCGGATCGCCGGCTTAGCAGGCGGGGCGTAGAGATCGTCGCCAGGCGCGCACCCCGCGGCGACGAGTTCGACATCATGACCGACGAGATCGTCGTCCTCGAACTGCGCGATACCACGCAGGAACCGCGTTCGGGGTACGAGATCGCGTTCGACAAGGGGGCGTTGACCGCTTTCCTGTCCTGGCTGGAGTCCCGCCCCTCACCGCGTGCGCGCCGGCGTAGCTTCTGACCAGTTCGCCGCCGCGACAACCACTTTGACGGCCTCAGTCCGCGGCGCCGCCTCCTGGCTGCCACAGCACGTCACCCTCGGGGTTCGCCGCCCGCGACAAGATGAACAACAGGTCGGACAACCGATTGAGGTACTTGGCCGGCAGCACGCTCACCGTCTCCGGGGCGGACTCGACCGCAGCCCACGCCGATCGCTCGGCGCGCCGCACCACGGTACGGGCCACGTGCAGCAACGCCGACAACGGCGAACCACCCGGCAGCACAAAGGATTTCAGCGCCGGCAGCGGTTCGTTATATTTGTCACACCAACCCTCCAGCCGGTCGATGTAGGCCTGCGGAACGCGCAGGGGGGGATACTTCGGATCCGGGACCACCGGCGTGGACAGGTCGGCGCCGGCGTCGAACAGGTCGTTTTGGATCTGGCGCAGCACGCCCGCGACCTCGGCATCGGGGCCGCCCAGCGCGAGCGCGACGCCGATCGCGCAGTTGGCTTCGTCACAGTCGGCGTAGGCGATCAGGCGGGCGTCGTTCTTGGAAACCCGCGAGAAGTCGCTGAGCCCGGTGGTCCCGTCATCGCCGGTCCGCGTGTAAATGCGGGTCAGGTGCACTGCCATGACCAAACCGTACTCGGCGGGCCACTTAGCTGACTGACAAGCCGATACCGCTTCACTAGACTGACGCGGGTGGCTGAGCGATTCGTGGTGACCGGTGGCAACCGGTTGTCCGGCGAAGTCGCCGTCGGCGGCGCCAAGAACAGTGTTTTGAAACTGATGGCCGCGACGCTTCTTGCGGAGGGCACCAGCACCATCACCAACTGCCCCGACATCCTCGACGTGCCGCTGATGGCGGAAGTCCTGCGCGGCCTGGGCGCCACCGTCGAACTCGACGGCGACGTCGCCCGGATCACCTCACCCGACGAGCCGAAGTACGACGCGGACTTCGCCGCGGTGCGGCAGTTTCGGGCGTCGGTGTGCGTGCTCGGGCCCCTGGTCGGGCGGTGCAAGCGGGCCCGGGTGGCGCTGCCGGGCGGCGACGCGATCGGCTCGCGGCCGCTCGACATGCACCAAGCGGGCCTGCGCCAGCTGGGTGCGCAATGCAACATCGAGCACGGATGCGTTGTCGCGCAAGCCGATACGCTGCGCGGCGCGGAGATCCAACTGGAATTCCCCTCGGTGGGCGCCACCGAGAACATCCTGATGGCCGCGGTGGTGGCCGAAGGCGTCACCACGATCCACAACGCGGCGCGCGAGCCCGACGTCGTCGATCTGTGCACGATGCTCAACCAGATGGGGGCGCAGGTCGAGGGGGCCGGGTCGCCGACCATGACGATCACCGGCGTCCCGCGCCTCTACCCGACGGAACACCGCGTGATCGGGGATCGCATTGTCGCCGCCACCTGGGGGATCGCCGCGGCGATGACCCGGGGCGACATCACGGTGACGGGCATCGACCCGGCGCATCTGCAGGTCGTCCTGCACAAACTGCACGACGCCGGCGCCACGGTCACCCAGACAGACAACAGCTTCCGGATCGCCCAATACGAGCGGCCGAAGTCGGTGAACGTCGCGACGCTGCCGTTCCCCGGGTTCCCGACGGACCTGCAGCCGATGGCGATCGCCCTGGCGTCGATCGCCGACGGCACGTCGATGATCACGGAGAACGTCTTCGAGGCGCGCTTCCGGTTCGTCGAGGAGATGATCCGCCTCGGCGCCGACGCCCGCACCGACGGCCACCACGCCGTCGTGCGCGGATTGCCCCAACTGTCGAGCGCTCCCGTGTGGTGTTCGGACATTCGCGCCGGTGCGGGCCTGGTTCTGGCGGGTTTGGTCGCGGACGGAGACACCGAGGTCCACGACGTGTTTCACATCGATCGGGGCTACCCGTTGTTCGTGGAAAACCTGGCGATTTTGGGAGCGGAGATCGAGCGGGTACAGTAACCAAAGTCAGTGCCCCACAAGCGCGGTCACCTCGCAGAGGGAACCGAAACTTGGGGCCTTGACTCCCTCGCTGGATTGGTACTAGCCTGGCACGGCTGCTCCCGAACGGCCCGGAAGGGCCAAAAACTGGGAGTTGACTTCACTGCCGGAGATGTATTAAGCTGGCAGGGTTGCCCCAAAACGGGCGAAACAAGTGTTGTTTGAGAACTCAATAGTGTGTTTGGTCTTTTTATTTGTTGTTGTTTTTGGCCATACCTAGCACTCCCCGTGTGTGGGTATGGCTCTTTTATGATGCCAGTTTTGGTGTCTTTTTGTTAGGTCAGATATCTCTGATTGTGAATTCGCCTCGTTCATCGAGGAGTCTTTGTTTGGAGAGTTTGATCCTGGCTCAGGACGAACGCTGGCGGCGTGCTTAACACATGCAAGTCGAACGGAAAGGCCCCTTCGGGGGTACTCGAGTGGCGAACGGGTGAGTAACACGTGGGTAATCTGCCCTGCACTTCGGGATAAGCCTGGGAAACTGGGTCTAATACCGGATAGGACCTCAAGACGCATGTCTTCTGGTGGAAAGCTTTTGCGGTGTGGGATGGGCCCGCGGCCTATCAGCTTGTTGGTGGGGTGATGGCCTACCAAGGCGACGACGGGTAGCCGGCCTGAGAGGGTGTCCGGCCACACTGGGACTGAGATACGGCCCAGACTCCTACGGGAGGCAGCAGTGGGGAATATTGCACAATGGGCGCAAGCCTGATGCAGCGACGCCGCGTGGGGGATGACGGCCTTCGGGTTGTAAACCTCTTTCAGCAGGGACGAAGCGCAAGTGACGGTACCTGCAGAAGAAGCACCGGCCAACTACGTGCCAGCAGCCGCGGTAATACGTAGGGTGCGAGCGTTGTCCGGAATTACTGGGCGTAAAGAGCTCGTAGGTGGTTTGTCGCGTTGTTCGTGAAAACCGGGGGCTTAACCCTCGGCGTGCGGGCGATACGGGCAGACTAGAGTACTGCAGGGGAGACTGGAATTCCTGGTGTAGCGGTGGAATGCGCAGATATCAGGAGGAACACCGGTGGCGAAGGCGGGTCTCTGGGCAGTAACTGACGCTGAGGAGCGAAAGCGTGGGGAGCGAACAGGATTAGATACCCTGGTAGTCCACGCCGTAAACGGTGGGTACTAGGTGTGGGTTTCCTTCCTTGGGATCCGTGCCGTAGCTAACGCATTAAGTACCCCGCCTGGGGAGTACGGCCGCAAGGCTAAAACTCAAAGGAATTGACGGGGGCCCGCACAAGCGGCGGAGCATGTGGATTAATTCGATGCAACGCGAAGAACCTTACCTGGGTTTGACATGCACAGGACGCCGGCAGAGATGTCGGTTCCCTTGTGGCCTGTGTGCAGGTGGTGCATGGCTGTCGTCAGCTCGTGTCGTGAGATGTTGGGTTAAGTCCCGCAACGAGCGCAACCCTTGTCTCATGTTGCCAGCGGGTAATGCCGGGGACTCGTGAGAGACTGCCGGGGTCAACTCGGAGGAAGGTGGGGATGACGTCAAGTCATCATGCCCCTTATGTCCAGGGCTTCACACATGCTACAATGGCCGGTACAAAGGGCTGCGATGCCGCAAGGTTAAGCGAATCCTTTTAAAGCCGGTCTCAGTTCGGATCGGGGTCTGCAACTCGACCCCGTGAAGTCGGAGTCGCTAGTAATCGCAGATCAGCAACGCTGCGGTGAATACGTTCCCGGGCCTTGTACACACCGCCCGTCACGTCATGAAAGTCGGTAACACCCGAAGCCAGTGGCCTAACCCTTTGGGAGGGAGCTGTCGAAGGTGGGATCGGCGATTGGGACGAAGTCGTAACAAGGTAGCCGTACCGGAAGGTGCGGCTGGATCACCTCCTTTCTAAGGAGCACCACGAGAAGCACCCCAATTGGTGGGGTGCAAGCCGTGAGGGGTTCTCGCCTGTAGTGGGCGGGGACCGGGTGCACGACAACAGATAATTGCCAGACACACTATTGGGCCCTGAGATAACACTCGGTTCAGTCCGCGTGGAGTCTCCCCATCTTGGTGGTGGGGTGTGGTGTTTGAGTATTGGATAGTGGTTGCGAGCATCTAGATGGATGCATTGCTTAGGCAGTGTGTCCGTCGAAATGTGTAATTTCTTCTTTGGTTTTTGTGTGTATGTAAGTGTTTAAGGGCGCATGGTGGATGCCTTGGCATCGAGAGCCGATGAAGGACGTGGGAGGCTGCGATATGCCTCGGGGAGCTGTCAACCGAGCTTTGATCCGAGGATTTCCGAATGGGGAAACCCAGCACGAGTGATGTCGTGTTACCCGCATCTGAATATATAGGGTGCGGGGGGGAACGCGGGGAAGTGAAACATCTCAGTACCCGTAGGAGAAGAAAACAATTGTGATTCCGTTAGTAGTGGCGAGCGAACGCGGAACAGGCTAAACCGCACGCATGTGTAACCGGGTAGGGGTTGTGTGTGCGGGGTTGTGGGAGGATACGTCTCAGCTCTACCTGGCTGAGAGGTAGTCAGAAAGTGTCGTGGTTAGCGGAAGTGGCCTGGGATGGCCCGCCGTAGACGGTGAGAGCCCGGTACGCGAAAACCCGTCACCTACCTTGTATCAATTCCCGAGTAGCAGCGGGCCCGTGGAATCTGCTGTGAATCTGCCGGGACCACCCGGTAAGCCTAAATACTTCTCGATGACCGATAGCGGATTAGTACCGTGAGGGAATGGTGAAAAGTACCCCGGGAGGGGAGTGAAATAGTACCTGAAACCGTGTGCCTACAATCCGTCAGAGCCTCCTCGTGGGGTGATGGCGTGCCTTTTGAAGAATGAGCCTGCGAGTCAGGGACACGTCGCGAGGTTAACCCGTGCGGGGTAGCCGCAGCGAAAGCGAGTCTGAATAGGGCGCATCCCCTTTGGGGTGTAGTGGCGTGTTCTGGACCCGAAGCGGAGTGATCTACCCATGGCCAGGGTGAAGCGCGGGTAAGACCGCGTGGAGGCCCGAACCCACTTAGGTTGAAGACTGAGGGGATGAGCTGTGGGTAGGGGTGAAAGGCCAATCAAACTCCGTGATAGCTGGTTCTCCCCGAAATGCATTTAGGTGCAGCGTTGCGTGGTTCACCACGGAGGTAGAGCTACTGGATGGCCGATGGGCCCTACTAGGTTACTGACGTCAGCCAAACTCCGAATGCCGTGGTGTAGAGCGTGGCAGTGAGACGGCGGGGGATAAGCTCCGTACGTCGAAAGGGAAACAGCCCAGATCGCCGGCTAAGGCCCCTAAGCGTGTGCTAAGTGGAAAAGGATGTGCAGTCGCAGAGACAACCAGGAGGTTGGCTTAGAAGCAGCCACCCTTGAAAGAGTGCGTAATAGCTCACTGGTCAAGTGATTGTGCGCCGATAATGTAGCGGGGCTCAAGCACACCGCCGAAGCCGCGGCATATTCACCGTACGGTGAATATGGGTAGGGGAGCGTCCCTCATTCAGTGAAGCCTCCGGGTAACCGGTGGTGGAGGGTGGGGGAGTGAGAATGCAGGCATGAGTAGCGATAAGGCAAGTGAGAACCTTGCCCGCCGTAAGACCAAGGGTTCCTGGGCCAGGCCAGTCCGCCCAGGGTGAGTCGGGACCTAAGGCGAGGCCGACAGGCGTAGTCGATGGACAACGGGTTGATATTCCCGTACCCGTGTGTGCGCGCCCATGACGAATCAGCGGTACTAACCACCCAAATGGTGGTCTATCAATCCCTTCGGGGTGCGAGGATCACCGGCTGCGTGGGACCTTCGCTGGTAGTAGTCAAGCGATGGGGTGACGCAGGAAGGTAGCCGTACCAGTCAGTGGTAATACTGGGGCAAACCTGTAGGGAGAGCGATAGGCAAATCCGTCGCTCATATTCCTGAGAGGTGATGCATAGCCGATTGAGGCGAATTCGGTGATCCTCTGCTGCCAAGAAAAGCCTCTAGCGAGCTCACACACGGCCCGTACCCCAAACCAACACAGGTGGTCAGGTAGAGCATACCAAGGCGTACGAGATAACTATGGTTAAGGAACTCGGCAAAATGCCCCCGTAACTTCGGGAGAAGGGGGGCCGGAATACCGTGAACACCCTTGCGGTGGGAGCGGGATCCGGCCGCAGAAACCAGTGGGTAGCGACTGTTTACTAAAAACACAGGTCCGTGCGAAGTCGCAAGACGATGTATACGGACTGACGCCTGCCCGGTGCTGGAAGGTTAAGAGGACCCGTTAACTCGTAAGGGTGAAGCGGAGAATTTAAGCCCCAGTAAACGGCGGTGGTAACTATAACCATCCTAAGGTAGCGAAATTCCTTGTCGGGTAAGTTCCGACCTGCACGAATGGCGTAACGACTTCCCAACTGTCTCAACCATAGACTCGGCGAAATTGCACTACGAGTAAAGATGCTCGTTACGCGCGGCAGGACGAAAAGACCCCGGGACCTTCACTACAACTTGGTATTGGTGTTCGGTACGGTTTGTGTAGGATAGGTGGGAGACTGTGAAACCCCGACGCCAGTTGGGGCGGAGTCGTTGTTGAAATACCACTCTGATCGTATTGGACACCTAACCTCGAACCCTTATCGGGTTCAGGGACAGTGCCTGGCGGGTAGTTTAACTGGGGCGGTTGCCTCCTAAAATGTAACGGAGGCGCCCAAAGGTTCCCTCAACCTGGACGGCAATCAGGTGGCGAGTGTAAGTGCACAAGGGAGCTTGACTGCGAGACTTACAAGTCAAGCAGGGACGAAAGTCGGGACTAGTGATCCGGCACCTCTGAGTGGAAGGGGTGTCGCTCAACGGATAAAAGGTACCCCGGGGATAACAGGCTGATCTTCCCCAAGAGTCCATATCGACGGGATGGTTTGGCACCTCGATGTCGGCTCGTCGCATCCTGGGGCTGGAGCAGGTCCCAAGGGTTGGGCTGTTCGCCCATTAAAGCGGCACGCGAGCTGGGTTTAGAACGTCGTGAGACAGTTCGGTCTCTATCCGCCGCGCGCGTCAGAAACTTGAGGAAACCTGTCCCTAGTACGAGAGGACCGGGACGGACGAACCTCTGGTATACCAGTTGTTCCACCAGGAGCACCGCTGGATAGCCACGTTCGGACAGGATAACCGCTGAAAGCATCTAAGCGGGAAACCTTCTCCAAGATCAGGTTTCTCACCCTTTTAGAGGGATAAGGCCCCCCGCAGACCACGGGATCGATAGGTCAGACCTGGAAGCCCAGTAATGGGTGCAGGGAACTGGCACTAACCGGCCGAAAACTTACCAACACACAATCGCAACCACTATTCAGCTCCGCTGACATTTCTGTCGCGGATACTCTGGACACCGCATCCCGCCACCAAACAAATTTAAATAGAGTTACGGCGGCCACAGCGACAGGGAAACGCCCGGTCCCATTCCGAACCCGGAAGCTAAGCCTGTCAGCGCCAATGATACTGCCCTCTCGGGTGGAAAAGTAGGACACCGCCGAACATACACAAAAACACCCCCGGCAACGGGGGTGTTTTTGCATTTCGGGTAATGGTCAATCAAATAAAGTGGGCTCCATATTTGTAGAAATGCGAACCCTTTCCAATTGCAGCAGAGTCCGCTTACGGTCCAGGCCGCCACCGTATCCGGTCAAGCTCCCATTCGCTCCGATGACGCGGTGGCAGGGAACGATGATCGCGATCGGATTGTGGCCATTGGCCAACCCGACGGCACGCGCGGAACCGGGCGCGCCGATCTGCTGCGCGATGACGCCGTAGGAGCGGGTTTCCCCGTACGGAATGGTGCGCAGCGCCCGCCACACCTTGCGTTGGAATTCGCTGCCCCGCAGTTCGATAGCGAAATCGAAGTCGGTGAGCTCGCCGGCGAAATAGGCGGCCAACTGCTCGACGGCCGCGCCGAACGCCGCCGGGTTGGGCGTCCAGCCGGTGCGGCTCGGCTCGTAGGTTTGGTCCACCATGCGCAAATGCGTCAAAACCGAATCCTGGCCGGCGAGGGTCAGCGGCCCGACGGGGCTGTCGACGGTGCGGTACTCGATCATGCGACCTCCTGTGGTGGCCAAGTGTTAACGGGGTGCTCGAGGGTGGTCCAGAGGTATTGGGTTGCGTAGGACCGCCACGGCCGCCACCGGGCGCTGTGGGCGATGAGGGCGCGCTCGTCGGTCGGCATGCCCACCTCCCGGGCGGCCACGCGCAGTCCGAGGTCGCTGGCGGGAAAGGCGTCGGGGTCGCCCAGGCCGCGCATCGCGATGACCTCGGCGGTCCAGGGGCCGATGCCGGGAACCGCCAACAATTGTGCGCGGGCGCTGGCCCAGTCGGTTCCGGTGTCCAGGCTGATGGATCCGTCGGCGAGGCCCGCGATCAGCGCGCTGAGCGTTCGCCGCCGGCTCCCAGGCACCGCCAGGTGGATCGGGTCGATCTCGGCCAGGTCGTCGACCGACGGGAAGGTGTGGGTCAGCGTGCCCTCGGGGTCGTCGACGGGCCGGCCGTAGGCCGCGACGAGCCGCCCCGCATGGGTGCTCGCCGCCTTCGTCGACACCTGCTGGCCGAGGACCGCCCGCACGGCGAGTTCGGCCTCGTCGACCGTGCGGGGGATGCGCTGGCCGGGTGCCTTCGCGACCACCGGCGCCAACTGCGGGTCGGCGGCGAGGGCGTCGTCGACCGCTTCCGGATCGGCATCGAGATCCAGTAGCCGGCGGCAGCGGGCGATCGCGGTCGTCAGATCCCGGAAATCGTCGAGGACCAGCTGACACCGCACTTGATCGGGGGCCGGCCGCAACGCCACCACGGCGCTGCCGAAGGACAGCCGCAGCGTCCGCCGGTACGCGCCGTCGCGGATCTCCTCGCATCCCGGGACCCTGGTCGCGGCCAGGTGCCCGAACACGCCCGCGTAACCGAACGGCGTGCGCACCGGCAACCGCAGGCACACCGTCCCCGGCGATACGGCGTCCGTTCCGGGGCGCGCCGCCGTCCGTCGTCGCAGCACCGTCGGGGTGCTTTCGAACACCAGGCGCACGGTGTCGTTGAACTGGCGGATGCTGGAGAACCCGGCCGCGAACGCCACGTCGCCGAACGGCAGGTCGGTCGTCTCGATCAGTACCCGCGCGGTCTGGGCCCGCTGCGCGCGGGCCAGCGCCAGCGGCCCGGCACCGACCTCCGCTTGCAGCAGCCGTTCGAGCTGGCGCGGGGTGTAACCCAGGTGCGCGGCCAGGCCGCCGACGCCCTCACGATCGACCGTGCCGTCGGCGATCAGCCGCATGGTGCGGGCGACGACGTCGCCGCGGACATTCCATTCCGGGGATCCGGGGGAGGCGTCGGGCCGGCAACGCTTGCAAGCCCGGAAACCGGCGCGCTGCGCCGCCGCCGCGGTCGGATAGAACCGCACGTTGCGGGCGAACGGCGGTCGCACCGGGCAGCTGGGCCGGCAATAGATGCGGGTGGTCAGGACCGCGGTGACGAACCAGCCGTCGAACCGCGCGTCTTTGGACTGGACGGCGCGGTAGCAACGGTCGAAGTCGTCATGCACGCTGTCAACACTTACACCGCCGCGCCGACAACACTGGCGGAAAACCGACATGGTAGTGGCGCCGCCGTCGCCCGGTCTGCGGGCGCAGGCAAAGACGGGGCGGCAGGAGTGGCCGCGCCACCCCTGCCGCCCCAACAACTACTACGGGCCGGGAGGCGTCCCGACGCACACGCCGCCGGCGCACGCCCCCGCGCCACCGGGACCGGCGGACGCCCCGGCGCCCGGCACCCCGGCGCTCGCACCGCCCGGACCCGCACCGGCGCCGCCGCCCGGCACAGCGGTGGTGGCACCGCCCGGTCCGACGGTGGGGCCGCCCGGGCCGCCCGGCGCGGTGCCGGAGGGGGCCGTCGTGGTCACGCTGGCAGGCGTCGTCACGGTCGTGGTCACCGTCGAGGTGGAGGGATTCTTGTTCCTGTCACCCGAGCCGCACCCCGCGGTCAAACTGCTGAGCGCGATCGCCGCGGCAATGCCCGCCGCGAGAGAAACGCGGCGGGCAGTTCCGTAACCGGTCATGTCATACCCAATCTCTCTACGTGCCGATGTCAGCAGTGCATCTACCCATTCGCGGGAAAAATCAAGCACCGAGTTACGCGATGGCACCCGAGCGGCGTCAGCGGCCGAACAACTGGGCGATTTTGGCGACGAGTTGCCAGACCCCGTAACCGAACGGAACCGTGACCCACAACCACGTGAGGGCCGCGGGGAGCACCCCGAGGCGACGGTGCGGGGCGGCGGCGGTGTCCGTCATGGCTGGGTCTCCGATCCTTGGGCGGGAATCATTTCTGGCACCGCGGCGGGGGCCTCGTCGGAGACCGCCGCGCGCTCGTAGTGGCGGGCGGCCACCGGCCGCACCAGCTCGTTGCAGACGAAACCGACGATCAACAGCGCGATCATGACCGCGAACGACGCGAGATACAGATCGGGTCCGTGCTTGCCGCTCGCCTCCTGCGAGTCCGCGATGGCGTTGACGATGAGCGGACCCAGCACCCCCGCGGCGGACCAGGCCGTCAGCAACCGGCCGTGGATGGCGCCGACCTGGTAGCCGCCGAACAGGTCGCGCAGGTAGGCCGGGAGTGTGGAGAAGCCCGCCCCGTAGAACGACAGGATCCCCACGGTGCACAGCAGAAAGGTGACCTTGCTGGCGTTGGTGGTCAGCGCCAGCGTCAGGTACAACAGGGCGCCGCCGCCCAGGTAGAGCCGGTAGATGTTCTTGCGGCCCACTGCGTCCGACAACGACGACCAGCCGATCCTGCCCAGCATGTTGGCCAGCGACAGCAGCGCGACGAACCCCGCGGCCGCCGCGGCCGCGGCGACGCCCTTCGGAGCGGCGGGAAAGAAGTCCTGCCAGATGGGCGACGCCTTCTCCAGGATGCCGATTCCGGCCGTCACGTTGAAGCACAACACCACCCATAGCAACCAGAACTGCGGCGTCCTGCTGGCGACGGCGGCCGAGACACCAGCGGACGCAACCCGGGGTACCCCCGCGCGCGGCTCGGGATGCCAGCCCGCCGGTGCCCATCCCGGTGCCGGCACCCGGATCAGCAGCCAGCCCATCGACATGAATACCGCGTAGCTGCACCCCATGACGACGAAGGTCTTGGCGACGCCGTGGGTGCTGGTGCGCCCGAAGGAGGTGAGCAGGCTGTTGGTCCAGGGCGACGCGATCAGCGCGCCCCCGCCGAAACCCATGATCGCCAGTCCGGTCGCCATCCCCGGACGGTCGGGGAACCACTTGATCAGCGTGGACACCGGCGAGATGTATCCGACGCCCAGCCCGACGCCGCCCACCACGCCGTAACCGAGCAGCACCAGCCAGTATTGGCCGATCCACTCCCCGGCCCCGGCGATCAATAACCCGCTGCAGAAGCACACGGTGGCCACGAACATGGCCCAGCGCGGACCGTAACGGTCGACGCGCGTGCCGAACACGGCCGCGGAAAGGCCAAGCATGACAATGCCGATGGTGAACGGCATGGCGCTGGCGGTGCCGGACACGTGCAGCGACTTCTCCAGCGGGATCTTGAAGACGCTCCACGCGTAGACCGAACCGATCGCGAGGTGGATGGACAGGGCGGCGGGCGGCACCAGCCACCGACTCCATCCGGGCCCCGCGACAATCCTCGAACGGTCCAGCAAGCCAATGGTTGTCACGAAGCACCTTTCCCAGTGAAGCGGTTGCGGCTGTGTGCCCGCCGTCACTATCGGCCGGGGTGACCCGGCGGTCAAGGCGTTTCTGGTTATCGCCTGATAGCTGAAAGCTATTGGCGCCGAGGCGGTTTAGCGACCTGGGATGGTCCTCGTTTGCGTGCCGGCGGCTACTGGGCGCAGTCGGCGCCGCCGGCCAGATGCGCGAGCCGGGTGGGACGTTCGTAGCCGCGCAGGGTCACCGTCTCGCCCAACGACCAATGCTCCTGCTCGTCAGCGCTGGAGCGTTCGACCACGTCAGCGGTGGCGAGCATGTGGCACGGGTGCGACTTGGCCAGCTCGCACAGCCGGGCCGCCTCGTTGACCGGTTCGCCGATGACGGTGTACTCGAAACGTTCGCGGGCGCCGACGTTTCCGGCAACGACCTGCCCGGCCGCCACCCCGATGCCCGCCTGCAGTTCGGACATCTCGTTGCTCAGCCGCTCGGCGATGCGTCGCGCGGCGGCCAGCGCCTGGTCTCCCGGCGAGTCGAGACGGTTGGGTGCGCCGAAGACGGCCAGCGTAGCGTCGCCCTCGAACTTGTTGACCAGCCCGCAGTGCCGGTCGACCTCTTCGACGACGATGCTGAAGAACCGGTTGAGCACGCCGACCACCTCGGACGGGCGGCGGCTGGTCACCAATTGCGTGGACCCGACGATGTCGATGAACACGACGGCGACGTGGCGTTCCTCGCCGCCCAGCTTCGGGCGCTCGCGCTCGGCGGCCAGCGCCACCTCGCGGCCGACGTGCCGGCCGAACAGGTCGCGGACCCGTTCGCGCTCGCGCAACCCGTCGACCATCGCGTTGAAACCCCGTTGCAGCTCACCGAGTTCCGTGCCGTCGAACACCACCAGGTCGCCGCGCAGGTCGCCGCGCTCGACGCGCCGCAGGGCGGCGCGCACCACCCGGACCGGGGTGGCCGTCAGCCAGGCCAGGATCCACATCAGGATGAAACCGAAGATCAGGGTGGCCGACGCCAGGATCAGCACCGCGACGCTCAACTGGGTCTTCGTTAGATTGCCCAGGACCAGGGCGAAGAACGCCGTCAGCGCGATGCCGAAGACCGGCACCCCGGAGCTGAGCGCCCACACGGTCAGGGTGCGTCCCATGATGCCCGGCGCCAGCCGCCGCGGTGCGGTGCCGGCCTCGAGCGCCTGCGCCGCGACCGGGCGCAGCGCGAACTCCGTGAGCAGGTAGCACGCGGTGGCGACCAGGATGCCGCAGAAGCTGACCGGGAAGCCCACGATCGGGATGAAGGTGGTGTTGACCAGTCCGTACAAGGTGGTCAACACGGCGGCGCCGATCACCCACAGGATGAGCACGCCGAGCGCCAGGTGGAACGGGGCGACGAACGTGTTCCGTTCGTCGGTCGCGGTGGGCGGGCGCTCCTCGATGGCCCACCGCAGGGTGGCCAGCGTCCGCCTGGTGATCAGGAAGGTGCCCAGCGCCAACGCGACCGCGATGTAGGCCGGCGAGACGCCGAAGGTGATCCACAGCGGGGCGTCGCTGAAGACGCTGGGCGAGGGAAAGGCAACGGTGAGCAGCAGGGTGGCGACGCCGATGCCGATCAGGTTGGTGCCGAGGATGAACGCGGTGATGATGACCTGGATGCGGACGCGCCGGCGGCTCTGGCTTTCCGACGGCCGGCCCAGGAGCAGCGAACCGTACGCGGGGGTTTCCGGCAGGCGGCCGCTTTGGCGGGTCACTCGTTCCAGCACCCGACCGATGCGCTGCGCCAAGCTCCTGTTGCCCGCCATGGTGGCGTCAGCCTAATTTGTCGACCACGCTCTAAGGTGAGTCGGGTGCGTCTAGTGATCGCCCAGTGCACTGTCGATTACGTCGGCCGGCTCACCGCGCATCTGCCGTCGGCGCGCCGGCTGCTGCTGTTCAAGGCCGACGGGTCGGTGAGCGTGCACGCCGACGACCGCGCCTACAAGCCGCTCAACTGGATGAGCCCGCCCTGCTGGGTGACCGAGGAGCTCGCCGGCGAGGCGCCCGTGTGGGTGGTGCAGAACAAGGCGGGCGAACAGCTGCGCATCACCGTCGAGGAGATCGAGCACGACTCCAGCCATGACCTGGGGGTGGACCCGGGCCTGGTCAAAGACGGTGTCGAAGCGCACCTGCAGGCGTTGCTGGCCGAGCACGTCCAGCTGCTGGGGGAGGGCTACACCTTGGTGCGCCGCGAATACATGACCGCGATCGGGCCGGTAGACCTGCTGTGCCGCGACGAGCAGGGCGCGTCGGTGGCGGTGGAGATCAAGCGCCGCGGCGAGATCGACGGGGTCGAGCAGCTCACCCGCTACCTGGAACTGCTCAATCGGGACAGCGTCTTGGCGCCCGTCAAGGGCGTGTTCGCCGCCCAGCAGATCAAACCACAGGCCCGCACGCTGGCCACCGATCGCGGAATACGTTGCCTGACATTGGATTACGACAAGATGCGCGGGATGGACAGCGACGAATACCGGTTGTTCTAGGCGCCGACGAATACACTGGCCGCATGGCCAGGCGCCGCACTGCGCCGCCCCGGCGGCGGCCGTTTGCGCCCCCGCCGGCGCTGCGGCGCGTCGAGACCGGGCCGGATGGCCATGACTACGAGGTGCGGCCCGTCGCCGCCGCGCGGGCCGTCAAAACGTACCGCTGCCCCGGTTGCGATCACGAAATCCGTTCGGGCACAGCCCATCTGGTGGTGTGGCCCGCCGAGGCGGGAGCGGGCGCGGGGCTGGTCGACGACCGGCGGCACTGGCACACCCCCTGCTGGGCGCACCGCGCCACCCGGGGGCCGACCCGAAAGTGGTCCTGACTAGCTGGCCGGCTCGACGAGTTCGAGCAGCACGCCGCCGGCGTCCTTGGGGTGGACGAAGTTGATGCGCGAGTTTGCGGTGCCACGCCGCGGCGCGTCGTAGATCAGCCGGATCCCCTGCGCGCGCAGCCGCTCGACCAAGGTGTCCAGGTCGCTGACCCGCACCGCCATCTGCTGGATGCCGGGACCACGCTTGTCGAGGAATTTCGCGATGGTCGACGACTCGTCGATCGGGGCCATCAGCTGAATCTGCGCCGAGCCGGCCGGGGCGCCGCGCACGGCCAGCATGGCTTCGCGGATTCCCTGGTCCTCGTTGACTTCCTCGTGCAGCACGATCATGCCGAGCTGGTCGTGGTACCACCGCTTTGCCGCATCCAGGTCGGCGACCGCGATGCCGACATGATCGATCGCCGTCACCAGCGCGCTGGCCAGGACCTGACGGGCGTCAACTTGATCGGTCGTCATCACATAACGGTAACCTGGCAGCACAGGTCCCGCTTCTCCGGGAGGCCAAATCGGCCGTTTGCGCGCGCGTAGGAGGTTGTCATGACGACGTCGGTCATCGTTGCTGGGGCACGGACTCCCATCGGCAAACTGATGGGTTCGCTGAAGGATTTCTCGGCCAGCGACCTGGGCGCGATCGCGATCGCCGGCGCGCTCGAGAAGGCCCACGTCGCCGCCTCGCAGGTCGAGTACGTTATTATGGGCCAGGTGCTGACGGCCGGCGCCGGGCAGATGCCGGCGCGGCAGGCCGCCGTCGCTGCGGGCATCGGCTGGGACGTCCCGTCGCTGACCATCAACAAGATGTGCCTGTCCGGGATCGACGCCATCGCCCTGGCCGACCAGCTGATTCGCGCGGGCGAGTTCGACGTGGTGGTGGCCGGCGGGCAGGAGTCGATGACCAAGGCCCCGCATTTGCTGATGGACAGCCGGGCGGGCTACAAGTACGGCGACGTGACCGTCCTGGACCACATGGCCTACGACGGCCTGCACGACGTGTTCACCGACCAGCCGATGGGCGCGCTCACCGAGCAACGCAACGACCTGGACAAGTTCACCCGCGCCGAGCAGGACGAGTTCGCTGCCCGGTCCCACCAGAAGGCCGCCGCGGCATGGAAGGACGGCGTCTTCACCGACGAGGTGGTGGCAGTCAATATCCCTCAGCGCAAGGGGGATCCGCTGCAGTTCACCGAGGACGAGGGCATCCGGCCCAACACCACGGCCGACTCCCTGGCCGGGTTGAAGCCGGCGTTCCGGCGTGACGGCACGATCACCGCGGGTTCGGCGTCGCAGATCTCCGACGGTGCGGCCGCGGTGGTGGTGATGAACAAGGCCAAGGCGCAGGAGTTGGGCCTGACCTGGCTGGCGGAGATCGGGGCGCACGGCGTGGTGGCCGGGCCCGACTCGACGCTGCAGTCCCAGCCCGCCAACGCGATCAAGAAGGCCATCGCCCGTGAGGGCATCGCCGTCGACCAGCTCGACGTCGTGGAGATCAACGAGGCGTTCGCGGCCGTGGCCCTGGCCTCCACCCGCGAGCTCGGCCTCGACCCCGACATCGTCAACGTCAACGGCGGTGCGATCGCCGTCGGGCACCCCATCGGGATGTCGGGGGCCCGGATCACGCTGCACGCCGCCCTGGAACTGGCGCGTCGCGGCTCCGGTTACGCCGTGGCCGCGCTGTGCGGGGCCGGCGGGCAGGGCGATGCGCTGATTCTGCGCGCCGGATAGTTCGCCGGCCCCCCCGGCGCGACGTTGCTGGGCGACCGCCCGCGACGAGGCGTTGTGATATTCGTCATACTTGCCGTTCGGCAAGTCCGCGGGGTGCCGGCGCGCTCGTCGGTGCGTGCCCGTCACGGCCGCGCGACCGGGTGGAGCGGCGGACGCCGCGCATGACAAACTGGTCGGCGTGACGCGTCCGCGACCCCCGATCGGCCCCGCGATGGCTGGCGCGATCGACCTGTCCGGCCTCAAGCAACGGGCCCAGCAACCAGCGCCGGGCAGCGGCCCGAGCGGCGCGGCGGGCCCCGCCACGCAGGGCGACGCGGGCGGCACCGCGATCACCGAGGCCAATTTCGAAAGCGACGTGCTGCTTCGGTCCGAAGAGGTGCCGGTGGTCGTCGTGCTGTGGTCGCCCCGCAGCGACGCGTGCGTGCAGCTGCTCGACACCTTTGCCGCCCTGGCCGCGTCGGACAACGGCAGCTGGTCGCTGGCGACGGTCAACGTGGACGTGGCGCCCCGGGTCGCGCAGATCTTCGGGGTCGACGCCGTCCCCACCGTGGTGGCGTTGGCGGCCGGGCAGCCGATCTCCAGCTTCCAGGGGATGCAGCCGGCCGAGCAGTTGCGCGGCTGGCTCGACCAGATCCTGTCGGCCACCGCCGGAAAGCTGCGGGGGCCAAGCGGTTCGACGGACTCCGCGGCGGTGGACCCGGAGCTGGCCGCCGCGCGCGACCAGCTCGAGGCGGGCGATTTTGAGTCCGCCAAGGCGTCCTACGAGGCGATCCTGGAGGCCAATCCGGGCAGCGCCGAGGCCAAGGGCGCAATCCGCCAGATCGACTTCCTCACGCGCGCAACGGCGCAGCGGCCCGACGCCGTCGCCGGGCCCGACGCCGCGCCCGGCGACATCGAGGCCGCCTTCGCGGCCGCGGACGTCGAGGTCCTCAACCAGGATCCCGGCGCGGCGTTCGACCGCCTGATTGCGTTGGTGCGCCGTACCTCCGGCGACGACCGGACCCGGGTGCGGACCCGGCTGATCGAGCTGTTCGAACTCTTCGACCCCGCCGATCCGGACGTCATCACCGGGCGGCGCAACCTGGCCAACGCGCTGTATTGAGCCGCCTAGGCCCGCACTACCGCTCGGGCTCGAGCCAGATCGCCGACGTCGGGGGCAGCACCAGCACCGCCGACGCGGGCCGACCGTGCCACGGGTCCTCGGTCGCGTCCACGCCGCCCATGTTGCCGATGCCCGCGCCGTTGTAGTCGGTGGCGTCGGTGTTGAGCACTTCCCGCCACCGGCCCGCGGCCGGCAGGCCGAGCCGGTATCCGCTGTGCTCGGCGCCCGCGAAGTTGAACACGCATGCCATCACCGAGCCGTCGCTGCCGTAGCGCAGGAAGCTCAGCACGTTGTTGCCGGAGTCGTTGGCGTCAATCCAGGAGTAGCCGTCGGGAATGGTGTCCTGGCTCCACAGCGCGGGCCGAGCGCGGTAAATGGCGTTGATGTCGCGCACCAGGCGCAGCACGCCGTTGGAGAAGCCCTGCTCGTCGAGTTGCCACCAGTCCAGGCCGCGCTCCTCGGACCATTCGGCCCGCTGGCCGAATTCCTGACCCATGAACAGCAGTTGCTTGCCGGGGTGCGCCCACTGGTAGGCCAGCAGGCTGCGCAGCCCGGCGGCCTTGGTGTGGTTGTTGCCCGGCATCCGGCCCCACAGCGTGCCCTTGCCGTGCACCACCTCGTCGTGGCTCAGCGGAAGCACGTAGTTTTCGCTGAACGCGTAGAGCATCGAGAAGGTGATCTCGCCGTGGTGGAAGCTGCGGTGGATCGGGTCACGGCTGAGGTAGTCCAGCGTGTCGTGCATCCAGCCCATGTTCCACTTCATCGAGAAGCCAAGGCCGCCAAGGCTGGTCGGCCGCGTCACACCGGGCCACGAGGTGGATTCCTCGGCGATGGTGACGATACCGGGCGCCGCCTTGTGCGCGGTCGCGTTCATTTCTTGAAGGAACTGCACGGCCTCGAGGTTCTCGCGGCCCCCGTAGATGTTGGGCGTCCAGCCGCCGGCGGGACGCGAGTAGTCCAGGTAAAGCATGGACGCGACGGCGTCGACCCGTAGGCCGTCGATGTGGTACTCCTCCAGCCAGTACAGGGCGTTGGCCACCAGGAAGTTGCGGACCTCGGCGCGGCCGAAGTCGAAAACGTAGGTGCCCCAGTCTAATTGCTCGCCCCGTTTCGGGTCGGCGTGCTCGTAGAGCGGGGTGCCGTCGAACCGTCCCAGTGCCCAGGCGTCCTTGGGGAAGTGCGCCGGGACCCAGTCGACGATGACGCCGATGCCGGCCGCGTGCAGCGCGTCGACGAACGCCCGAAATTCGTCCGGCGAACCGAAGCGTGACGTCGGCGCATAGTAGGACGTGACCTGGTAACCCCACGACCCCGCGAAGGGATGCTCGGCGACCGGCAGCAGCTCGACGTGGGTAAACCCTTGCTCGACAACGTAATTGACCAGTTCATCGGCCAGCTGGCGGTAGTTGAGGCCGGGACGCCACGAGCGACTGTGGGAAGTCCTTGGCGCGCATCCGCGTTCGTTCACGACCGCCGATGGCGTGGTCGACGGCGTGTCGTTCGCCGTATGGGCGCCCAACGCCAAGGGCGTCAGCCTGATCGGCGAGTTCAACGGGTGGACCGGCAACGAGGCACCCATGCGGTCGCTCGGATCCTCCGGTGTGTGGGAGCTATTCTGGCCTGGCTTCCCCGTCGGCGGGCTGTACAAGTTCCGCGTGCACGGGGCCGACGACGTGGTCACCGAGCGGGCCGACCCGATGGCGTTCGCCACCGAGGTGCCGCCGCACACCGCGTCGCGAGTCACCCGCAGCGACTACACGTGGCAGGACGGCGACTGGATGACCCAGCGCGCCGGCCGGAACCCGGTTTTCGAGCCGATGAGCACCTACGAAGTGCACCTGGGCTCGTGGCGTCCCGGCCTCAACTACCGCCAGCTGGCCGATGAACTGGTCAATTACGTTGTCGAGCAAGGGTTTACC
>NZ_LZKC01000336.1:0-6312 GCF_001672685.1 Mycobacterium sp. E2462 | reverse complement strand
CGAGACGGCCGCGCTGGCCGACGTGGTGCTGCCCGCGGCGGCGTGGGCGGAGAAAACGGGCACCTTCACCAACGCCGACCGCACCGTGCACCTGTCCGAAAAGGCCGTGGAGCCACCGGGTTCCGCGCGCTCCGACCTGGATATCTTTTTGGACTATGCGCGGCGGATGAACTTCCGCGACAAGGACGGTCGCCCGTTTCCGCCTTGGCACGACGCGGAGTCGGCCTTCGCGGCGTGGCAGCAGTGCAGCGCGGGCCGCCCGTGCGACTACACGGGCCTCAGTTATGCGAAGCTGCGCGGCGGCAGCGGCATCCAATGGCCCTGCAACGCCGAGCATCCCGACGGTACCGAACGGCTCTACGCCGACGGGAAGTTTTGGGCCGACCCCGAGTATTGCGAGGCGTACGGCAAGGATCTGATCACCGGCGCCCCGCTGGAGCCGACCGAATACCGGGCCATGAACCCGTCGGGCAAGGCCGTCATCAAGGCGGCCGAATATCTTCCACCACACGAAAAGCCGAGTGCCGACTACCCTTTCGCACTGATGACCGGCCGCACCGTCTACCACTTCCACACCCGCACCAAGACGGGCCGGGCACCACAACTCGACGCGGCCGCGCCCGACGTGTGGGTCGAGGTGTCTTTCGGTGACGCTGGCCGGCTCGGCATCGCCGAGGGCGACTGGGTCGAGGTCAGCACCCCTCGCGGGTGCATCCGGTGCACCGCCCGGGTTCGCGACGTCCGCGACGGGGTGCTGTTCGTGCCGTTTCACTACGGGTACTGGGATCTGCCCGCCGGTGCCGACCGCGCACACCACCGGGCCGGCAACGAGCTCACGCTCACCGATTGGGACCCCGTGTCCAAGCAGCCGGTCTACAAGACGGCCGCCGCCCGCCTGCGGAAGTGCCCGGCGCAACGGACGGGCGCACCGGACGCGGGCGGCGCCGCCCTGGCCGAGGCCGCGCCCGCCGGGGGCCGGTCGTGAAACTGCGGCTGGCCCTGCGCGAGCTGCACCGCTCGGAACGCAAACTCGCCCACCAGCTCACCGCGTTGGCGGCGCGGCACCACAGCGACCAGGACGTCTGCCACCTGGCGCAGGACCTGGCCGGGTGGTCGCGACACCACCTCGATGAATTGGCGCGGCACGGCCGCCATTACGGCCTGCACCTGCCCGCGCGGCGGCGTCGCCGCCCGCTCACCGGCGCCGTCGCGGCGCGGCTCAGCGACAAGCTGCGGCGCCGGCCTGAACCGGGGTTGCTGCTGCTGGCCGACCTGCGGCGGGTGCACCGCACCGCGGCCGGCGTATCGCTGGACTGGGAGCTGCTGGCGCAGGGCGCCCAGGCCGCCAAGGACGCCGAGCTGTTGCGGCTGGCCACGCGCTGCCATCCCGAGGCGCTGCGCCAGATGCGCTGGGCCAACGCCATGCTCAAAGAGCTGTCCCCGCAGGTGTTGACGAGCTAGGAATGAGAAACGCGGCGGCCGCACAGCCCCCGGCCACCGCGTCCCCATCGCCTCCTCGCCGCCAGTCTGACAGTTGCGCGACGCGCCGTCACTTCACCCGTGCAGCGCGTGCAGCGCGCGGGCGAAGACCTCGTCCATAGTTCCGACGGCGTCGACGGTCTTGAGCTCGTCGCGGTAGTAGTCCAGCAGCGGCGCGGTCTCGTCGCGGTAGACCTTCATCCGGTTGATGATGATCTCCTCGGTGTCATCGGCACGCCCGCGGCCCTTGAGCCGCTGCAACAACTCGTCCTCAGAGACCCGAAACTCCAACACCGCATCGATGTCCCCACCCCGGCGCTCGAGCATGCCGTGCAACGCCTTGGCCTGCTCCACCGAGCGCGGATACCCGTCCAGGATGAACCCGTTGGCGACGTCGGGATCATCGAGACGGTCCGCGACGAGCTGATTGGTCAACTCCGAGGGCACCAAATCACCGGCATCCAGGTAACGCTTGGCCTCCAGCCCCAACTCGGTGCCGTTCTCGATGTTGCTGCGGAACAGATCACCGGTGGACAGATGCGGGATCCCCAACTTCTCGGAAAGCTTGCACGCCTGCGTTCCCTTGCCCGCCCCGGGCGGCCCCAGCAAAACGACTCTCACTTGAGGAACCCTTCATAACTGCGCTGCATCACCTGATCACTTTCATCGAATATCACTCAACCTCACCGGGTTTCGCGCCCCGGCCGCGCTACGCTGAAGCGATGCGCTACGAAGTGACCGACACCGACACCGCCGCGCACGTCGGCAGCGGTGATGTGCCCGTGCTCGCGACTCCCACGCTGATCGCGTGGTTGGAAGCGGCGACCGTGCAGGCGGCCGCGCCGTTCACCAGTCCCGGCCAGACGACCGTGGGCACCGCGGTGCGCATCGAACACCGGCGCGCGACCGACGTGGGTGGCACCGTGGACGTCACCGCGGACCCGGCGCCGGCCGACGGTCGGCGCATCACCTTCCACGTCAAAGCAGTCGATGGTGACGGAAAAGTGGTGGCGGAAGGCGAGATTGACCGCGTGATCGTCGACCGGCATAAGTTCCTCAGCCGCTGATCGAGTGCTCGAGGCGGGGCGCGTCGACTCGGTCCCGCGTCTGCCGGACGTCCGAGGACGGGCGCACGTACACCCGCCAGGTCAACACCGACCCGAACAGGTAGCACACTGCGAAGATGCAGAACGCCGCGGTCTCGGATCCGGTGTTCACGTAGGACTGGCGCAGCGCCATGTTGATGCCGAACCCACCTAGCGTTCCGATCGCGGCGACGATGCCGATCACGACGCCGGACATGGCGCGCGCCCAGTGGCGCCGGTCGGCGTCACCGATGGCCATGCGGTGACTGCGCGTCTCGAAGACGGCCGGGATCATCTTGTACACCGCCCCGTTGCCGACCCCGCAGAGGATGAACAGGGCCAAGAATCCGATCACGTAGCCGGTCATGACCGCCGCGTCCAACCGGCCCGCCCGGCTGTCGGCCCGCGCGCTCAGCACGATCATGCCGCTGACGGCGACGATCATCGCGCACAGCACCCCCAAGGTGACGGTCCCGCCGCCCAGGCGATCGGCCAGTCGGCCACCGTACATCCGGCCCAGCGACGCGAGTAACGGCCCCAGAAAAGCGATTTGGGCGGCGTGCAACGACGCGGTCAGGGTTCCTTGGCCGGAGGCCAGATAGTTGATCTGCAAGATCTGCGCGAAGGCGAAAGAGAAGCCGATGAACGAGCCGTAGGTCGCCACGTAGAGCGCCGCCAGCGCCCACGTGTCGCGCTGCTTCAGGGCGGCGCGCATCGGGCGGTGCTGCGCGCGCGGCAGCTCCACGTTGTCGAGGAAGAGCGCGCCGCCGAGCGCGACCAACGACAGCAACACCAGATAGATCCCGCATACCCAATAGGGTTTGCGGTCACCGGCGGTCGCCAGCACCACCAGACCGACGATCTGGATCAAAGGCACACCGATGTTGCCGCCACCGCCGGCGATACCCAACGCCGCACCCTTGAGCCGCTGCGGGTAGAAGACGTTGACGTGGGCGATTGCGGAGGAGAAATTCCCGCCCCCCATGCCGGTCAACGCCGCACAACACAGGTACGCCCACATCGGTTGGCCCGGATTGGCCAGCAGCACAATGGTTCCCGCGGTCGGGATCAACAAAACCAACGAGGAGAACACCAGCCAGTTGCGGCCGCCGAACTTCTCCACCGCGACGGCGTAGGGCAGCCGCAGGCAGCCACCGACGAGCGTCGCGGTGGCACCCAGCAGCAGCTTGTCCGCCGGTGACAACCCGTACACCGCGCGCGGCATGAACAGCACCATCACCGACCAGATCGACCACACCGAATAACCCACGTGCATGGCGAATAACGACCAGATCAGATTGCGCCGGGCGATCCGCGCATTGCCGGCTTGCCAGCCCGCAACATCCTCCGGATCCCAATCGCATATGCGTTGCGCGCGAAACATGGACAGCCTCGACTTCCGTCGACCAGGAAATGACCGTCACGACGGTAGGCCCGAATTGCCTGCAAGTGTGCCGCTCGCGGCTGTGAGAATGCCGTGAATTCACACGACCAGGCGCAATTCGGTAGCCGAAATGCCTTTCAATTCAACCGAATTCTCGCTATATAAGCGAAAGTTGTTGACCGGCAGGAAAACCGTCGCGCAACGCGTTTCCGTGGCGCGCGCATCCAGCAAACTGCAATGCCGTCAGGGCCCGGGTTTGGTGGCGGTCACCAGGCGGGTGGAAAACCACGGACCGCCGTAGCACATCCGCCAGCCGAGCCGGCGGTGCCGCACGTCGCGCCAGCCCAATTCCCGCAGCCGCGCCGCGTGCCGGTCGGTGCCGAACAGGTCCGCGATCGCGAGCCGACCGCCCGGGCGCAGCACCCGCACCGCCTCGTCGAGGGCCATGCGGCGCCCGGCGTTTCCCGCAATGTTGTGGATCGCCAGGCTGCTCACGACCACGTCAACGCTGTCGTCGGGCAGCGGCACCGCCGTCATGTCGGCGGTGTGCACCTCGATGCGGTCGGAGACGCCCTCGGCCACCGCGTTGGCTAGCGTGGCCTGCCGGGAGTTGTCGGTCTGGTCGGCGTGCCACAGGTCGACCCCGACGGCGCGTCCGCGCGGCAGGCGCTTGGCCGCCGCACACAGCACCGCGCCGCGCCCGCAGCCCAGGTCGAGCACGGTCTCATCGCCGTCGAGCGCCAGCCCGTCGAGGATTTGGTCCCAGACCACGAACTTGCCGACGCGAGTCGCGTAGGCGTACCACGCCGTCGAGGCGACCAGCCCCGCGGCCGACGCGCCGGCCAATGCCGCAGTCAGATGTCGACCGTGCGCCCGGCCCGCGACGGCCACCACCGCCAAGCCGGTCGTGACCGCCCCGATGGCGGCGAGCTGCCCGCGCGCCGAGATCCTCTCGAAGTCACCGTCGATTCCGTACTCGCCCCGATGTTCATGCACGGGATCACCTTAGGGCGAGCAGACCTCACCAACGGCCGTGGTGCACCACCTCGGCGAAGGGGCGCCGGTTCGGCTTGCGGATCGGGGCGAGCGGCCGATCGGCCGGATACCCGAGTCCGAGCAGGAAGGCCACCAGGTAGCCGTCGGGAACGCCCAGGATCGCCCGCGCCTTGTCCTGGTCCCCCACCGACGAATGCCCGGTCCCCACACCCAGGTCGGTGGCCGCGATCATCATCGCCATGGTGGCCTGACCCACGTCGTAGTTGTCGGTCACGACGCGGCGCTCGTCGGGCGGCTCGGGCACCACGATGGCGATCGCCGCCGCGGCGCCGGCGATGTGACCGGCCCCGCCCCACACGGTGGCGAGCTCTTGGAGCTGGTCCCGGTCGGTGACGATGACGAAGTCCCAGGGTTGGCGGTTCTTGGCCGACGGTGCGCGCCACCCCGCCTCGGCGATGCGGTCGAGGTCTTCCTGTGGCACCGGCTGCGGCGTGTACTCACGCACGTTGCGGCGGGCTCGGATCGCGTCCCAGGCTTCCATCTCGTCTCCTCCTGCGGATTAGTCGCCGTCGCGGTCGACCTCTTGCTCGAGCGCGCGCAACACCGCGCGCAGCTCGTCGACCATCCAGTTGTCGGTGCGCCGGCTCAGCACCTCGAGCACCGATCGGTAGTACCACAGCTGCTGCTGCGGGTCCCGGACGGTGAAACGCCCCCAGACGGCATTCCCTTCCGCCCGCACGTCACGCAAAATCGCCCGGGCGTTGTCGAGCTTGTCGGCCAGCGACACCAGCACCGCGCCGTCGGACGCCTCCCGCAAGTGGGCGAGGTAGCGCTCCTTGCGCTCCCGCCACGGCGGCTTGGGTGTTTCGAAGGTGTCGCTGCACTCGGCGACGATCGACGCCACGTCGGCGCCGAACCGCTCGCGGATCTCCGCCAGCGTGCGCTCACCGCCCTGGTCCTCGGCGGCGTCGTGCAGCAGCGCCGCGATGGCCTGCGTTTCGGTGCCGTCGGCCTCGATGACCAGCCCGGCCACCGACAGCAGGTGGCCGAGGTAGGGGGTCTGGCCGCCCTTGCGGGTCTGCATGGCGTGCGTGCGCGCCGCATAGTCCAGGGCGGCGCTGAACCGCGCCGTGAGGCGCGGCGTCGGCGTTCGGCCGGCCATGGTCGTCCCTCCCCCCTTCACCGGTGGCGGCATCTCCGAGACTGTGGCAGCGCACGTCGGTGTCAAGGTTTATCGTGACACCGCGATGGCGCTTCACCTGCACCGTGCCGAGCGCACCGATCTGCTTGCCGACGGCCTGGCCGCCCTGCTGGCCAATCCACCGGCCGACCCGTTCGCCGAGGACCTGGTGGTGGTGCCCGCCCGCG
>NZ_LZKC01000335.1:0-29975 GCF_001672685.1 Mycobacterium sp. E2462 | reverse complement strand
CGCCGGTGCCACCGGGAATGGGGCCCACCCCGGTACCGCCGGGGATGCGGCCCGGTGGGCCCCGGCGGACCGGGCGGACCCGGCGGCCCCGGAGGTCCGGGCGGAGCGCCCAAGACCACGGTGACGTTCTCCGACGGTCGCACCGCGCCGTTCACGGTGGTGGGCGCCGACCCGACCAGTGACATCGCGGTCATCCGCGTGCAGGGCATGTCCGGGCTGACGCCGATCTCGCTGGGCTCCTCGTCGGACCTGCGGGTCGGGCAGCCGGTCGTAGCGATCGGGTCGCCGCTCGGCCTGTCCGGCACGGTGACCACCGGCATCGTCAGCTCGCTGAACCGGCCGGTGTCCACGACCGGCGAGTCCGGCAACCAGAACACCGTCCTGGACGCCATCCAGACCGACGCCGCCATCAACCCGGGTAACTCCGGCGGCGCCCTGGTCAACATGAACGGCCAGCTGGTCGGCGTCAACTCCGCCATCGCCACCCTGGGCGGCGATTCGCCCGACGCCCAGAGCGGTTCGATCGGCCTGGGCTTCGCGATCCCGGTCGACCAGGCCAAGCGCATCGCCGACGAGCTGATCGCCACCGGCAAGGCCCAGCACGCCTCGCTCGGGGTGCAGGTCACCAACGACAAGGGCACGCCCGGCGCGAAGGTCGTCGACGTCGTGACGGGCGGCGCGGCCGCGACCGCCGGGGTGCCCAAGAACGTGGTGGTCACCAAAGTCGACGACCGCCCCATCAACAGCGCGGACGCGCTGGTCGCGGCCGTGCGCTCGAAGGCGCCCGGCGACAAGATCTCGCTGACCTACCAGGATCCCGCTGGTGGCAGCCGAACCGTTCCGGTCACCCTGGGGAAGGCGGATCAGTAAGTGAGAGTCGAAGAGCCACTGAGTGAATCGCTGTCGGGGCTCGGATATACGGTGGCACCCATGGATACGGGTGCTGAGTTGGTGGTCGGCCGGGCGCTGGTCGTGGTGGTCGACGATCGCACCGCCCACGGGGACGAGGACCACAGCGGGCCGTTGGTGACCGAGCTGTTGACGGAGGCGGGGTTCGTCGTCGACGGCGTGGTGGCCGTGGCGGCCGACGAGGTCGAGATCCGCAACGCCCTCAACACGGCGGTGATCGGCGGCGTGGACCTGGTGGTGTCGGTCGGCGGGACGGGCGTCACGCCGCGCGACGTCACCCCGGAGGCCACCCGCGACATCCTCGACCGCGAGATCCTCGGCATCGCCGAGGCGGTGCGCGCGTCAGGGCTGTCCGCCGGCATCATCGACGCCGGGTTGTCGCGCGGCCTCGCCGGGGTCTCGGGCAGCACGCTGGTGGTCAACCTGGCCGGGTCGCGCTACGCCGTCCGTGACGGCATGGCGACGCTGAACCCGTTGGCCGCCCAGATCATCGGCCAGCTGTCCAGCCTCGAGATCTGACCGCGGCCGGTAGCGATCACTGAGATTCCGCGTCCGCGCGGGGTCCGTGCTCGGGCGTCGGCGCGGTCGTCGCCACGGTGCCGTGCTTGCCGGCCGAATCGCCGTTGGTCTGCGCGAGCAGGTCGCGGATCTCCTTGAGCAACACGATCTGTGCGTCGTCGGCCTGCTCGACCTGGCCGCGCTTGCGCAGCGTCGTGTACGGCAGCACGACCAGGAAGTACACCACCGCGGCGATGATGACGAAGTTGATCGCCGCCGACACCACGTTGTTGAAGTCGATGGTCTGACCGCCGCCGATGCTGATCCGCAGGATGCCGAGATTCGACTTGCCGTTGACGCCGACGCGGTTGACCAAGGGCTTGATGATGCTGTCGGTGAACTGCGTGACCAGCGCGGTGAACGCGGTACCGATGACGACCGCGGTGGACAGGTCGACGATGTTGCCCCGGGAGAGAAACTCCTTGAATCCCTTGAGCATGGGGACGTCCTTTCTGGGCCTGGACAGAGTTTGCTACCGGTCGGGTGCCACACCGGGGCCGTGTGCTCAATGCAGAGTCAGGGTCACCGTCTGGCCCAGCGCCGAGCCTGCCACGGTGTTCGCCACACGGGCCGGCAGCGCAACCAACACTACGCGGTCGCCGTCGGCGGACTGAACCCTTTCCTTGGTCGACACCAGCACCACCACCGCGTCGGTCGCCACCACCTTGGGCGGGGCGGGCGTGGGGTCGGAAGAACCGGACGCCGGTGCGGCCAGGACGTCGACGACGTCGCCGGGACGCACCAGATCGATCAGGGCGGCGTCGGCCAGGTGCAGCGGCACGATGCGCGCACCGGCGCCCGCCTGCGAGCCGACCGCGGCCTCGGCCAACCTGCTGCCCAGCACGCGCACGTCGGTCAGCACCTCGCCGCGCCTCGTCGGGCTGGCCAGCGTCGCGCCCAGCACCACCCCCATATCCGTCCTCGCGCCGTCGGGAATGGTTGCCAGCAAACGCTTTTCGAGGCGAACATCGGCGTCGGTGAGCGCCGTTCCCGGGCGCAGGTCATGGTCGGCGACCACCACCTCGGCGTAATCCCCGGCGGGGTCGGAGCGCAGCGTTGCGGCCGCGGCGAGCACCACCAACCCGCCCGCTGCGGCGCGGCGCGCCAGCACGGTTCTGGTCCATTCCGGCCGCGCCCAGAGGGCCAGCCGGCTGAAAAAAGTTGCATTGAGCGAGGACTCGCGCACCCCGCAACGGTAGGCGGGCCGGGCCCTCGAGGATGCCGCCGACAAGCGGCGCTGTGGATAACCCGCTAGCTGCTGGCGGCCGCGGTCGAGGCGGTGGAGCTGCTGCTGCTCGACTTGTCGCTCGAGCCGGACTTCTCGGCGGAGCCGGACTTTTCGCTCGATTTTTCCGTCGAGCTGGAACTCGACTCACCGCTCGACGAGGAGCCGTTGGTGGCGCCCGACTTCTTGCCCGATTCGCGGCTGTCGGTCCGGTAGAAACCGCTGCCCTTGAACACCACGCCCACGGAGTTGAAGCGCTTGCGCAACCGCCCGGAGCAGCGTTTGCACGTCGTCAGCGCGTCATCGGTGAATGCCTGCGCGATGTCGAAGCGGTCGCCGCATTCGGTGCACTGGTAGCTGTAAGTCGGCACAAAAACCTCCGGATGATTTGTGACCTGATTAGCACTCTAGCGTCTCAAGTGCTAGAACCGCCACGTGACATGACTCATTCCCGATGTGTCACGGGGTACCCACTGCGACCAGTCCCGCCCCCGGGGTTAGCGCGTGGGTCATCGGCACGTCGTGCGGTTCGGACGGCAGCGCGTCGAGGAGCTCGGCGTCGCGGACCACCGCGACCAGCGGCGCCGTGCCGCGGCGCGCGTGCAGCGACCGGTCGTAGAACCCGCGGCCGCGGCCCAGCCGCACCCCCGCGCGGTCGACGGCCAGCGCCGGCAGCAGCACCAGGTCCGCCTCGCCCAACGCGGTGTCCGGCAGCCAGGGCGCGGGCGGTTCGAGCAGCCCCCAGCGGCCGGCCACCAGCGCCCCGGGACGGTAGTCGCCCCACCGCAGAGGCCGCGGCGCACCGTCGGGACCCGTCCGCGCGACCGGCAGCAGCACCCGCCCCGCGAGCGTCAGCAACCTGTCCAGAAGGTCGATCGACCCGGGCTCGGTGCCCACCGGAACGTAGGCGCACACGGTGTCGCGGCCGCCCACAAAGGCTTTCAGGGTGTCCACGTGCTCGCCCAGCAGCCGGGCCTCGGCGGCCCGCACATCGTCGGCAACGCGCCCGCGCGCCGCGAGGAGCTGCTCGCGCAGCACCGCCTTGCTCATCGTCGCCATCTGTTAACCATGACAGCCAGCGAATTCGACGTGCCACATCGGTTTGGCTGACCGGAAGCGGGTTATCGTGTGAACGATGTCTTCCCCACGTGTGGTGGTTCCGCGCACGGCGATCGTGCCCGCCGCCGGCCTCGGGACCCGCTTTCTGCCGGCGACGAAAACGGTGCCGAAAGAGTTGCTGCCGGTCGTCGATACTCCCGGCATCGAGCTGGTCGCCGCCGAGGCGGCCGAGGCCGGCGCCGAACGCCTGGTCATCATCACCTCCGAGGGCAAGGACGGGGTGGTCGCGCACTTCGTCGAGGACCTGGTGCTGGAGAGCACGCTGGAGGAGCGCGGCAAGAAGGCCATGCTCGACAAGGTGCGGCGGGCGCCGCAGCTGATCAAGGTCGAGTCGGTGGTGCAGAGCGAACCGCTGGGCCTGGGCCACGCCATCGGGTGCGTCGAGTCCCGGCTGGCCGCCGACGAGGACGCGGTCGCGGTGTTGCTGCCCGACGACCTGGTGCTGCCCACCGGCGTGCTCGACACGATGTCGAAGGTGCGGGCGCACCACGGCGGCACCGTGCTGTGCGCCATCGAGGTCTCTCGCGAGGAGATCAGCGCCTACGGCGTGTTCGACGTCGAGCCGGTCCCCGGCGACGACAACCCGGACGTGCTGCGGGTCAACGGCATGGTGGAGAAGCCCCGCGCCGCGGACGCCCCGTCGTTGTTCGCCGCCGCCGGCCGCTACATCCTGGATCGCGCCGTCTTCGACGCCCTGCGCCGCATCGAGCGTGGCGCCGGCGGCGAGGTGCAGCTGACCGACGCCGTCGCGCTGCTGATCGCCGAGGGACACCCGGTGCATGTCGTGGTGCACCACGGATCTCGACACGACTTGGGAAATCCTGGCGGCTACCTCAAGGCTGCGGTTGACTTTGCATTGGATCGTGACGACTACGGCCCGGAGCTACGGCGATGGCTGGTGGCGCGGTTGGGCCTGGCGGAGCAGTAGCCAGGCGGTGACGCCCGGCCCGTCATGGGCGTTCGAAGGGCGATGCCCGGCAGGGCATTTTGGGCAGAGAGGCTCGCTGTGCGTTCGGTGGAGGAGCAGCAGACCCGGATAACGGCGGCCGCCGTCGCTCCGCGGCCCATTCGTGTGGCGATCGCCGAGGCGCAGGGCCTGCTGTGTGCCGAGGAAGTGGTGACCGAGCGGCCGATGCCCGGCTTCGACCAGGCCGCGATCGACGGCTACGCGGTCCGCAGCGTCGACGTGCTGGGCGTCGGAGAGGTGGGTGAGGACGCCGGCTTCGGCGAGGTCACCGAGGACGGCCCCGGCCTCGACGGGGGCGACGGCCTGACGCTGCCGGTGATGGGCACGATCGAGGCCGGCGCGCGCACCCCCAGCCGCCTGCAGCCCCGCCAGGCCGTGCGGGTGCGCACGGGCGCGCCGCTGCCCACGCTCGCCGACGCGGTGCTGCCCCTGCAGTGGACGGACGGCGGGACGTCGCGCGTGCGAATCTTCCGCGGGGCGCCGTCGGGCGCCTACGTCCGGCGTGCCGGCGACGACGTCCAGCCCGGCGACGTCGCGGTGCGTGCCGGCACCGTGATCGGCGCCGCCCAGGTCGGGCTGCTGGCGGCCGTCGGCCGCGAGCGGGTGCTGGTGCATCCGCGCCCGCGGGTGGCGATCATGGCGGTCGGCGGGGAACTGGTCGACATCTCCCGCACGCCGGGCAACGGGCAGGTCTACGACGTCAACTCCTACGCGCTGGCGGCCGCGGCCCGCGACGCCGGCGCCGAGGTCAACCGCATCGGCATCGTCAGCGAGGACCCCAAGGAGCTGCGCGACATCGTCGAGGGTCAGATCAATCGGGCCGAGATCGTGGTGATCGCCGGCGCCGTCGGTGGCGCGGCGGCCGAGGCAGTGCGCTCGGTGCTCGCGGACCTGGGGGAGATGGAGGTGGTCCGCGTCGCCATGCACCCCGGTTCGATCCAGGGCTTCGGCCAGCTCGGCCGCGAGGGCGTGCCCACCTTCCTGCTGCCGGCGAACCCGGTCAGCGCCCTGGTGGTATTCGAGGTGATGGTCCGGCCGCTGATCCGGCTGTCGCTGGGCAAGCGGCAGCCGATGCGCCGCATCGTGCAGGCGCGCACGCTCGCGCCGATCGCGTCGGTGGCGGGCCGCAAGGGCTTCCTGCGCGGCCAGCTGATGCGCGACCAGGAAAGCGGGGAGTACCTGGTGCAGGCGCTCGGTGGCGCGCCCGGCGCGTCGTCGCACCTGCTCGCCACGCTTGCCGAGGCGAACTGCCTGGTGGTGGTGCCCAGCGGCGCCGAGCAGATTCGCACCGGCGAAATCGTCGACGTCGCCTTCCTCGCCCAGCGCGGCTGAGCCGAACCGACTGCGTCCGACCGTGAACCTGTTGCGCAACACTTCCCGTCATCCGGGGTGGCCGTCGAGCGTCGGGCCGCTGCGCGTCCCCGCGGGCGTCGTGCGGCTGCGCGCGGTGCGGATGCGCGACGGCGCCCAGTGGAGCCGCATCCGGCTGGCCGACCGCGCCCATCTCGAGCCGTGGGAGCCCAGCGCGGACAGCGATTGGACCGTCCGGCACACCGTGGCCGCCTGGCCGGCCCTGTGTTCCGGCCTGCGCGCCGAGGCCCGCCAGGGGCGCATGTTGCCTTATGTCATCGAGCTCAACGGGCACTTCTGCGGCCAGCTCACCATCGGCAACGTCACTCACGGCGCGCTGCGCTCGGCATGGATCGGGTACTGGGTGCCCCGGGTGGCCACCGGCGGCGGCGTGGCCACCGCGGCGCTGGCGCTCGGCCTGGATCACTGCTTCGGGCCGGTGATGCTGCACCGGGTGGAGGCCACCGTGCGCCCGGAGAACGTCGCCAGCCGCGCGGTGCTGGGCAAGGTCGGGTTTCGGCAGGAAGGCCTGCTGCAGCGCTACCTCGAGGTCGACCGGGCCTGGCGCGACCACCTCTTGATGGCCATCACGGCCGAGGAGGTGAGCGGGTCGGTCGCTTCGGCGTTGGTCCGGTCGGGCCACGCCGCCTGGGCCTAAACCGGCCGCTTCCCTGGTCGGGCCGCCCACGCCGGCGGCGACACGCCTGCGCACCTGCGGTTGTGGCTAGCGCGACACGAGTGGCTTGTGGTGCTTGTGAGAGCGAAATTACAGGTGTGTAATTGATCTGGTCGTTACGACCCGGCCGCGCTGGCCACCAACCGGCCTCGCGGGGAGCGGAACCGAAGAGAGCAGGTCGTTATGCCAAGCATCCCGCAGTCACTGTTGTGGATCTCGCTCGTGGTGCTGTGGCTGTTCGTGTTGGTGCCCATGCTGGTCAGCAAGCGCGACGCCGTGCGGCGCACCAGCGACGTGGCGCTGGCCACCCGGGTGCTCAACGGCGGGGCCAATTCCCGGCTGATCAAGCGCAGCGGACCGGCCGCGGGGCACCGCAGCGACCCGCACTGGCAACCGCCGGCCGAGACCGACGCCGAAGACCACGAGGACCGCGAGGCCGCCGACGGGGACGACGACGCCGACACCGACGACCTGCGCCGCCGGCGCCCCGTCGTGATGCGCATGGCGGTGCCCGAGCAGGCCGAACCGGACTACCTCGACGTCGACGTCGTCGAGGACTCCCAGGCCTTGCCCGCCGGGGTCAGCGCCATCCAGGACGCCGACGACACCGACGACGACGGCGAGGCCGACACCGACGAAGTCGCCCGCACCGCTGACGAGCCCGACGACACCTACGAATACATCGAGGACTCGTCCGGGCTGGAGCCCGAGGCCGACGGCGACGAGGCCGACGAGGAGGCGCCGGCGCCGATTCCGCGCAACGCCTCGCGGCGCCGCCGGTTCGACACCAAGACCGCCGCCGCGGTGAGCGCCCGCAAGTACGCCTTCCGCAAGAAGGTGCTGATGGCGATGGCCGTCGTGCTGGTCGGCTCGGCCACCGCGGCGTTCGAGGTGTCCCCGGCCGCGTGGTGGCTGTGCGGCACCGCCACCGTGGTCACGCTGCTCTACCTGGGCTACCTGCGGCGGCAGACCCGCATCGAGGAAAAGGTGCGGCGCCGCCGCGCGCAGCGGGTGGCCCGCGCGCGGCTCGGCGTGCACAACGCGCACGACCGCGACTACGACGTGGTCCCGTCGCGGCTGCGACGCCCGGGCGCGGTGGTGCTGGAGATCGACGACGAGGACCCCGTCTTCGAGCACCTGGAGTACGCCATGGCGATGCGCAACTACGGCTGGCCGCGAGACCTGCCCCGCGCCGTCGGCGAATAGGGCTCGGGTTTCGGCGCTGGGCGGCTCGACTGGTAGCCTGCTAGCGATCAGGGGCTATGGCGCAGTTGGTAGCGCGACTCGTTCGCATCGAGTAGGTCAGGGGTTCGAATCCCCTTAGCTCCACTAAAAGTGGCGCTGGTCAGCGCGATTTCTCGCCGCTGGCAGCGGTCCCCGATTTCGGCTCGGTCCCCGCTGGGTCCCCGGCAGCAGCAATCGCGGCATCGAGACTGACCGCCACCGCGTCGAGGTCGTCGTCAAACAGGTCGGCATACACATCGAGGGTCATCGACGCCTTCGCGTGCCCCAACATCCGCTGGACCGCCTTCACGTTCGCGCCCGCGCTGATCGCCAGCGACGCGGCCGTGTGGCGCAGATCATGCGGGGTGATCGTCGGGAATTCTGGCGTGGTCGCCGCCCCGGCGGCCGCGACTTCTTTCGCCCGCTGCGCGATGGCCTCGGCCTGCACCGTCTGCACGGCCGGTTCGAACACCCTCGCCCGCCAATTGGAGTTCCGTAGCACGCCGCCGCGCTGGTCGCTGAACACAAGATCGTCGCGACCCTTACCGACCATCAGTGCGGCCAACTCGTCGACCAACGAAGCCGGGAACGGCACCGAGCGGCGCTCCCATGTCTTCGGCGTCGACCAGACCAGCCCAACCCCGGCAGCCTCGGTGACCGATTGGCTGACATTGACCCGACGGCGCAGCATGTCGAAGTCCTGGACCCGTAGGGCGGCCATCTCCCCCCACCGGAGGCCGGTGTAAGCCAGGAACCGGACGACCTGGTCCTCCCGCTCGACAGCGTCGGCCAGGGCGGCAACCTGGCGGTGGGTCAGGTAGCCGCGATCGGCGTGCTTGCGTTTGGGCACCTTGACGCCGTCGCACGGGTTGCGGGGGATGGCGCGGTCCTCGACCGCGGCGGCGAGCAGCTGACGCAACAGGCCGAACGCGTTCTCGATCGTCGGCACTCCGATGCCGTCGGCGACCAGCTGCGCGACCCAGGCGCGTACGGCGCTGGTCTTGACGTCGACAACGGCGACGTGGCCCCAGTGCGGTTCGACCCGGCTGCCCCAGGTCGAGCGCCTTGTCGCGCTGGTCTTCGGGCTGATGTGCCCCTGCGCCGCTGACCATCACGCGTAGATCGCGGCGACCGTCACCCGACCGGCCTCGGGCGCGGTCCAGGTGCCGGTCATCATGCTGGCGCTGATCTCGGCGAGAAAAACCTTCGCCTCGGCCTTCTTGCCAAAACCGTTGGTGCGCTCCTTGTCATTATCGTCGAAATACCGTGCACGCCAACGGTTGCCGATGCCGCAGCGTGCTTTGGGTTCACCGTTGGTCTTATACCAAAGGTCGGTGATGTTCGACCTCATCGCGTTGCCATCCTGTTCGCCAGCCCCGGGTCGGGGACTGTCCAGCGCCTAACGGCGCTGACCATATCCGCGGTGTCACGCCGCATCACCGCAGATCAGAGACCTACGCCTGTCGTAGCGCGCTACGAGCAAACTGCTGCACGGCCTACTTCGGTAAAGGAGATCGTAGCGTGCTACGTTGTCTGCCAGCGTATTTCACGCTATCAGTCTGTCATCCTACTAGTCTAGTGTTGTCCTACAGCTAATCAACGCGGTCGAAAGGCTCGACCAGATGCCATTCCGACCCAAGACGCCTATACCGACCGACCAACCGCCGCCACCCTGGCGGGACATCCTGGCCACCGAGGAGGTCGCGGTGCTGACCAGCATCCCCGCGGCGACGCTGCGCTACTGGGCTACGCAGACGACCGACCAGGGACCGCCGAGTTTTCGCCTTGGGCGCAGGAGGGTCTACCGGCGCAGTGCAGTCCTCGACTGGATCGTCGAGCAGGAGCGCGCGACGACCAACCGCCCCCAGGCCGCCAACGGCCGACTGCCCCGACAACTGAAAGGGCGGCGACGTGCCTGACCCCAGATACGACGACGCCGCAGCTGTTGATTCAACTGCGGCGGTCGTTGCAATGCCCGGTATGCATGCGACTAGCAGTATTTCACACCCGGCAGACATGGGGCGGGTGATGCGCTGATGGCTCGTCAAATGGGTCGGCTCTACAACCGCATCTGGCGCGACCAGGACTACCTAAGCCTGTCGATCGGCGCGAAGCTGCTGTTCGCCTTGCTGCTCTCCCAGGACAACATCAGTCCCGCTGGAGTTTTGCCGCTACAGCCCCGGCTATGGGCGGAGCTCGTTGGCGATGGCGCTACCGCCAACGACGTCGTGGCATGGCTCAACGAGCTTCAGGGCATGCCGTCCAGGCCGTTCGTGCTAATCGACGCCGACACCGAAGAAGTGTTGGTACGCACGCTGATCCGCAACGACAAGATGCCGCAGGGCACGCCGAAGGTGCAGGCCCCCGCGATCGAGGCGTGCGCGGTCGTCCGGTCGGTCGTACTTCGCGACTGGCTGGCAGGCGAGCTTGAGAAGTGTATCTGCGCGGGCCTGGTGCATGGGACGTTGCAAGAGAAGACCTTTGAGATGGTCGATGTCCTATCCCCCGATAGGCATTCGGATAGCCAATCCGATAGCAATTCGGATAGACAAGGGGAATGGCTAAGTAGGGGTTCAGGTCTAAGTTCAAGTCCAAGTCCCAGTCCAAGTAAAGCGCGTGCGAACGAAAACGGCGACCGATCGACGGTCGTCGTCGACACCGAACCGTCTGAGGACAGGCCCTACGGCAGCTGCGACCGCTGCGGCGGCGACCGCGACGAGAACGGCGAATGCTGCGACCCCCAATGCGTTCCGCTCCCGGCGTGCAGGTACGAAGCCAAGGACAGGCAGCGCTGCATCAAGCCCGCGACGAAAGACGACCTCTGCGCGCACCACTGGGCGATTAACAACTGGCGGACCGGCACATGACCTTCTCGCCGCCGACCGGAACTGGCCGTTGCCGCATCTGTTCGTGGCACGTCCCAACCCAGTCGCATCGACCTGGCTGCCTAGCCGGTAAGTGCCGCCCCTGCGACGGGACGGCGTATCGGTCGGCCCGGTTGTGCGAGTCGTGCCTGCGAGCCAACTTCGAGCGCCAGGCGGTGAAGCGATGACCTCGCCGTCGTGCAGCTGCCGAGTCGGCCATCTCTGCGAACGTCATCTGGTCGACCGGCAGCGGGTCATCGGCGAGCGGCTCGCCTACATGAACCACCGCGTGCACCTGCGCGCGGTCGAACCCAAACCTGAAGGAATCACTAACATGACCAGGAATCAACGCTCCCCGGAATGGCTGGAAGAGCAGGTACGTCGAGGCCGCTCGGACCTCTATAGCGGCATCGCAAACGCGATCGAGGCACTCGCCAATTACGGCGGTTATGACGACATCGACTGCCTGATGTCGGAATACGATCCGACCGAATTGATGCCGCCGCAGTTGTCGCGGTATCTAGAGCTGCCCAACTTGGAGACAGCCCAGCGGTTTTTTAGCGCACTGATTACGTGGGTTCAGACGGCATCGGATCCGCGCCCTGCGCCACGGACAGACACGATCGGGGCCGATGGCGGGTAACGACCAAAGCGGGCCGCTGACAGCGAATCAGCGACGCAAGCAACGCGCGCCGCTCTCTGACGCGTGCCGCCAAACGATTACGTGTGGTTACGAGTACGTCAGCTTCGCCGCGGCCTGGTGGCGGGCGCGACTCAGCCACGAGAAATGGGTCGCCCATACCAGCTGGCAGAGCAGTTTGGTGCGACCGGTGCTGGATGCGCGGTGACTGACTTCGACGACGACGACATCGATGGCGTCGACGACTTCGACGACGACCTGGGCGATCCAGAAGCGACCGGCCGCGCAGCGGTTATTTGCCGCGTGGAATCGCTGGGGTGCAGATTCAGGTTCGTCGCCAGCGTCGACGCCGCACTGCGCCTGGCCGCGCGCTGGCCGTGCGAAACGGCCGGATGCCTGGGCGGTCATACCGTCGTGCACCGCGACGACCGCGGCCAGCTGCGGATCATCGCTGACGGCGACGAGGGCGACGAGGTCATCGGCCGCTTCAGCGATCTGCTGCGGGTGCGGGAGGTGCGTCGGCGGCTGCGCGCTCGTGTCAACGAGGCCGCCCGCCAGCAGCGTCGCCGGGCTGCGAAAAGAACCGTGCTGCAACGAGGAGACACCGATGGCGCTGATTGACGATCTGCCCGACCCGATGCAGTTGGGAGTCGACGACCTGCGGCGGCTGCGGGACCTGTTTCATTACACCGCGGAGGCTGCTGTGCGCCAGGGCGATGAGATGCTTGCCACCTGGGCGCGGACCATCACCGACAAGTACGCGCACGTGCTGAACGAGCGTGCCAGCAGCGCTCGCGCGCTGCGTGCGTACCTCGCGGACCGGCGACGCGAACGCCCGCATGGCACTCCCGGCGACACGAGCGGGTTGCCGTTGTGGCGCGACATCAGCGGCCTGCCCGAAAACGAATGATGATGCGGCGTGCCGCATTGCGTTGTGGCGCAACAAGTTAGCGCCGTGTGTCACGGTCCGCTTGACAGTGTTTGAGCGTAGAGTGACCACTAGCGTCGCGCTCCTAGACGGCGGCGCTGCCCGGAAGTTGCTCCGACGAACGCGGTGTGATGGCCAATCCGCCGCCAGTAGTTCGGGAACGGGGTGAGTAGGGGGTGAAAGTCCCTCCCTGACGTCAGGCCAACGTCAGGCCCGCACGGCGATCCCCCGACTTCCACCGGCATTACCGCGCGGGTTGGTGGCGCTCCCGGAGCGATGAGCCGGTGGCGTTGCGGCGTGGCACACAAAGCACGACGGCAATCCCATACGAATCGCGTTGCATGCGTGCGAATTTCACCTGCACAGATAATGGCACCGAAATTCACCTCCGGCAGTGCGATACCACCCCCAGATGTGCCTCGGCGTAACCCATTAGAGGAGAATCATGAAGTCTGTCTATGAGCCGGTCACCTACCGGAAGAACAACCCCGAGTGCAGCTACCTTCAGGACGTCTGCCGGGTCGGTATGAACATAGACTGGACCGGGCGTGCCCGCGAACGTCTGATGCGCCACGCGATCGACGTGGAGACGCTGCCCGAGTACCGCTCCATGAACAAGGAGCAGCGTGCGCTGTCGCGCGTCGACGGCGCTGGCGGCTACGCGGTGCCGCCGCTGTGGATGATGAACGAGTACGTGACGCTGGCGCGTCCCGGTCGTCCGCTGGCCAACGCGGTTGTGAACCAGCCGCTGCCGCCCGGTACCGACTCGATCAACATCCCCAAGCTGCTGACCGGTACCAAGACTGGCGCTCAGACCGCGGACAACACCAACGTCGTGAGCCAGGACATCACCGACACGTACATCAACGCGCCGGTGCGGACGATCAGCGGCCAGCAGGACCTCGCGATCCAGCTGCTCGACCAGTCGCCGATCGAGTTCGACCAGATCGTGTTCGGTGACCTCGTCGCCGACTACGCGGCCCAGGTCGACGCACAGGTGATCGCCGGAACGGGTACCAACGGAACCGTGCTTGGGTTCTTAAACACCAGCGAAATCCTGACGGTCGCGGCTGGTGCCCTGACCATTCAGGGGGCCTACGGTGCGATCGCCAACGCGATCCAGCAGGTGCACGGTGCACGCCACTTGCCGCCACAGGCGATCTTCATGCACCCGCGGCGTTGGGGCTGGTTCCAAAGCCTGCTGGACGCCACCAACCGCCCGTTGTTCACCCCGATCAGCCAGGGTCCACAGAACGTCGCCGGTATCTTGGCGAACGTCGCGTCAGAGCAGGTCGTAGGCAACATTCAGGGGTTGGCGATCGTGACCGACCCGAACCTGCCGACCAACCTCGGAAACGAGACCCCGGCCGGTACCGAGGACCCGATCCTGATCATGCGCCTGTCGGACAACATCCTGTGGGAGTCGGGCATCCGGACGCGCGCGATGCCGGAAACCCTGTCAGGCCAGCTGACCGTTCGACTTCAGGTGTTCGGATACCTGGCGTTCACTGCGGCTCGCTACCCTCAGTCGACCGCGGAAATCACCGGGCTAACTGCGCCCACGTTCTAGGAACGCTTGAAAAAAGGAGGACGTTTCCTTCCCTGTAAGGGCAATAAGTAAGTCGTATCCGGCCGAAGAGATTTCAGAGATAGAGCTCCGCTCCTATCTTGAGTCCCGGCCCCCTCCTCAGGTTTGGCGGGCTGCTAGCGCTACCCGCAGGGTGTCGTGGAGATCACCGCTGAAGCCCTCACAGCAAAGCTTTCTGGCCGGAGCTATCGGTTCGCCGAACTCGAGCGTAGTCAAGTAGATCTGTCACGCGAGCGCCCTCCGCGTGCCATTCTCGCACTATTGATTCGCCGAGAAGCACGTAGTGCCAGGAAACATCGCCACGCTGGTGACTAGGAAGCATGTTCAGTTGTTCGCACCAGGTGAGGGCCGCGCGTTGCTTCCGCTTGACATTTTCATCGCTCAGCGCCGACTGTGCTTTAGTTTCAACAACGTAGATGTCGGTGTCGGAGCGCACCAGAAAATCTGGCGAATACTGAGCAGGCATGCCGTCGGCTTTCAGATATGGCCGTCGGAGAAAGTCATGTCTGTATTCATGCACCTTCGACAGCGCCTCGACATACGTGTCTTGGTCCGCCCACTCGATGAAAAGTCTTTCCAGTCCGCCACTTTTCGAGGGGATAGGGAGCTTGGGGTATATGCACTTGCTGACCTCGACGCTGGCGGTGGCACGGACTGGAATGGTCGTCACCTCGGACAGCATCCGGTGTTGGACCAGTGCCTCGGCCACTGATTGGTTCTCTAGTAATTCGGTCAGCTTGCTGGCGAAGACCCCCGCGATATCATGAGCGACGTCATCGAGAAGGAGGACCCGCCAGTTCTCTTCCTCTAGCGGGTCGAAGTCGGATTTGAAAAGCCGTTGGCGAATGTACATGTCGAGCCATCCCGTTAGTAGCGGCTTGTATGCCTGCAAGATCGGGTATTGGCTTATCTCTTTGTACTTTCCAGCGCTGCTGGTGAGGTTACGCCCGAGCGCCTCGGTAATCCGAGTTGTCATCCGAGACAAGTAGTCGTTGTATCCAGTCGCGGTGAGGATCCCGCCATCCACCCGATAGTCCCCAAACTGAGTTCCCGTCTGGGCATCCTGAGAGACGAACCGGTCACCCTTCCCAATCTGTCTAGTGAGCCAGTCCACCTCGTACTTGCTTGGCGTAAGCGTCATCGGATCGATACTTGGCTGCTTGAGCTCCTCATCGGCATCACGAACGATGATCGGTATTTCAAAGTCGTACGCCTGGTATCCCGGGCGCAAATCAATATGCTCGAGATCACCAGTCGCACTTGTCGAGTCAGAATCCTCACCCACCTCAACAGCCAATCCGCCGCTAAGGAGGTCATCATAGAACTGCGAGAAGGCTGGATGCTCGACGATAAATAACACATCGAAGTAGTTGGTCGGCTCTTCGCGTCGAGCGATCCGCTCACGGGTATCCCGCTTTAGCTCATCGATAGCGTCATCGCCACGCCACATCAAACGCAACCCACGGCCGATCGTTTGTTCCAGCAGGATCGATGCCTCGGAGGATCGCAGCGGCACGATGACACAGATGTTGTTGACGTCGAAGCCCTCCCGCAGCATCAACACTGAAACGATTACCTTGGGCTGCGCGTGCCTGTCGACATCGAAGAGGCGCTCGCGGATAAGCTCCCATTCTTTCGAGCCGAGTTCCTGCTTACGCCCGGAATCGACGCGCAAGATATCGTCCTCTGACAGCCCCGTGCTCTGCAAGAACTCGACTACGTGCGGGGTAACTGTCGTGTCCTCACAGATGACCAGCAGCTTGGGGCGCTTGTACTGATTGGTTTCCGTGAATTGCTCGTCTAAGATCTGAAGCTTTTTCAGGCCAGCACGCAGCATGACCCTCTGTCCCTGCGAAAGGCCGGTGACCCGCTTCTGCTCATCACGCTCGGCCTTAAAATCCAGTGGTAGCGATGCGATGTCCTTGCGCTTGTCCAGCGCCAGTGCCTTGACTAGGCCAGCGCGCATGGCCGAATTCAGATCGAAGTCAACCACAATATGTGGGAAGTATTGACGTCCCTTCTTTGCGCCGGAACCGACCTCGTTGAACGGTGTGGCTGAAAAGTCGACCTGTATGAAGCGAGAACCTTTGGTGGAAGCGATTTCCGTGAGGGACCTCTGCCACTCAACGTCGCTGACCTCGTCAGCCTTGCGTATCTCGTGGATGTGATGGGCTTCGTCGTTGAACACCAACAGGTCTGGCAACTCTTTCAGAGCCGCCAGAGGTCCACCACGCAGGAAGCGGCGATCGAGAGCGTTTAAAGCATTTCCGGCGGCCGTACCTGGTGTGAGGGGGAAGAAGCTCTCCACCGCGGTCTTTGGATCGATGTCGCGGCCAGGAACCTCGATGTCGTTCTCGCCTCCGACGAAGTCGGGATCTTCCTGGCCCGCCAGTAGGTGCCAGTTAGTAATTGCGATAAGTCCAGAGCCGGTCACCTTTTGACCGATCTCAGTTTTCGTCACCACCGACGACTGTAAGAACCCAAAAACAGGACTGCGATAGTTCTCAGGGATAAACAGGTCTCGCTGTTGATAGATGTCGCTGGTCGTAAAATCTCGTTCTCCGTCGATCATCTTGCCCTGGAACGAATCCAATAGGCGGTCGTAGACGATCAAGCCTGGAGCCACCAGCAAGAAATTGCTCGTAAAATTTTCGTCAGTCGGATTGGCAAGCTTGTTGAGGTACTGCCAGACGAGCAACGCGTTGAGGACCCAGGTCTTTCCGGTACCCGTCGCCATCTTCGCCGCATACTTCGGGTGCGCATGCCGATCGCGGGTCACCTCGCTAAGGACGCCACCATCGAGCATCGCCTCGCCCGCCACGGACTCGTACAACTCGCGCAGAGTTCGGGCACCGATAACCTCGTGGGCAAAGATGATGTGGAGGACCGCAGCACGCTGGCCCTCGTGGAAATTCAGAAATCGCAAATCGCAGTAATCCTGCTGAAACCAGTACTTAAGCAACTCGGCCGTTGTAGGGGTTACCTGCTCCAACAGTTCGGGACCAACCCCGGATACGAGATCAGGAATCTGGCCATCGACCAGTCCCTTCAGCGCTGTCGCGAGGGGAAAAAGATCCTTGCGCCTAGTCACTGGGAGACCTCCACGTTATCGATCACGACCTCGGACTCATAGCCGAATACATCAACCGCCCGGATACAAACCCGGCGACCGTCGGCCTTGCTGGGCACCTGCACTCGTGCTGACGTCAAGACGCGAAGAGGATCATCGTCATTGTTTGTGTTGCCGCGGTAGTCTTGCCAAACTGACCGGAACAACTCACCGTCGTAGTCGGGGTCAACTGCCCAATACTCAATCAGGGCAAGGGGTTCGGCGTTCATAACAGTCCGCAACTCTGCCCTGCTCTTGTCATCGAGATTGAGCGCCTCCGGTGAGAGCAAGACATAGTTCCTAAGGTCTACTCGAAGCTCCTCGCCGTCCTTCGTTTCCTTCCGCGACACCACTTCTGCTTGGAGGTACTGCAACGTCGAGAACCTGACCTCGCTCGCCAATTTCTCGGCACCCTTTTTCTTCAACCGATCCAGCAGATCCGGGGGAATAACTCGCACTTCAAGAGCGTGATCGTTCAACGCGGCGATGTCCTGCCCGATGCCCGCCGAGAAGTTCCAGCCCAACACGATCACCTTGTCGAACCCGCCCAGCTTGCTGTCGCGGTACCCCTGCGCACGGCGAAGGGTGGACACCGTGGTCAGTTTCGCAGGGCTGTCAGCGAATACGAGCGTGCGCGTATTTGGTAGACGACCGAGGCTGCCATTGACGTTCTCCTCTGGAGGCAACGGCAAAGCACCAAACAGATCGAGAACGACTTTGGCCAGATCGCCGACGCGGAAGGAGCGTCCGAGCGTCGAGCGAGCCTGCTCAACCTGGTAATCGCCGATCGCCTGGTACAGGAATGGCTTCGCGTCCTGGTCGATCAGGCGCTTGCGGCTGATCATTGACGCTGGCTTACCGATGTCGGATACGACCCAACGACGACCCAGCTTCTCCGCTACCGCAGCGGTGGTCCCCGAACCCACGAAAAAGTCGGCTACCAAGCTACCTTCATTCGTCGCCATCTCGATGATGCGGGAGAGCAGCGCCTCCGGTTTCTGCGTGCCATAGTCCAGTCGCTGGCCCCCCTTAGTTACCCAGGGAACATCTACCCACACGTCGTCGAGGAGGACGCCAGGCAGTTCATCCAAGTATTGCTTTCGATATAGGTTTCCAGACGCTCCCTCGTGAATCAGGCCCAACTTGCGCATCTCGGCAATTCGGGCGGCGCTGGTCGCGGTGCCCAGATTCTGGTCAGCTCGATATCGGCGGCCATCAGCATCCACATAGCGGAAACGTGACTTGTACTCCTCCGAGTATTCTTCATGAATCGGACGAAACACGCCCGGGAGCGCTTTTTCATATCGAAAGATCGTGTCGTGGTTGAACGGAATCTTCTGTTTGCCTTTGAATCCCGACACGGACATTCGACGCCACACGATCTCGTTACGAAACTGTTCTCGACCAAATAGATCATCAAGAATCAACTTGACATAATGGCCGACATGCCAATCAAGATGCACATAGATCGATCCGGTATCGGATAGAAGTTCTCGCATTAGGACCAATCGAGGAACGATCATTGCGAGATACGATGCAGTCCCGTCAGCCCAGGTGTCTGAGTACGCGAACTGCTCAAGAACGGTAGGCTGCCGTTCAATAGTCACGTCAGGCAAAGTGATCCTGCTGCGGTAGTCTGCTTTCGAGTCGAAAGGAGGGTCGATATAAATCAGATCGATCTTGCCGCGAAGGCTTGGTGTGTCCTCGTCACCGGCCAGCAGCGCGGCCATGGCCAGGAGATTGTCGCCGTAAATGAGCCGGTTAGTTAGCTGATATTCCGGCCGGATGTCACCGCCAGTCACTTCGTCGCTGACCATACGCAAGAGGTCCGGGGTCGCGGTGTCCTTCGATGGGATGACTAGCTCACGGGTCTGAAGGGTGACGCGGTTTCGCCCCTCCAGCTGTTCGAGTATCTGTTGCGCCTGTCGTTTGCCTGCCGCAACGATGCCAGGAAGCTGTTCTAGGAGCGACTTGCTCATATGCACGTCCTTTAGATCGTCCACCGGGTTCAGCCGGAGCCGAGAGTACTCGACCACTTAAGCCCGCAGATCGATGTTCTTCGCTACGTAAGATGCGGCCGTCTCGCTCGTCCCACCCAACGTCACGCGGCTACGTAGCCTTGCGGGACTTAATCCACTCCAGTCCGTCCCGCTTTGAAAAGTAGTTGCGGTTACCGAGGCGAGTGGGGACTATCTCGCGGCGCATGACGGCGTACTTGATGGCGCGTCGCGTGACCGGCAGCTCCTCGCTGTTGTGTAGGTACTCAAACAGTTCCTCTTCCGTGAGGTTGGGGCGATCGAGGTCTCGAAGACCCAACTGTCTGGTGACGGCCTCGTGGGCCAGTTCGCGTATGACGTAGGCGAGTTGGTCGGCGGCGTCAGTCATGTCTCACTCCATCCGTTCACGCCAGCACATGCCTGCTCATCGCTGGACTACCCAACCTTCCCCCAGCAGCCGGATCCGAGAGAAGGCGGCAATCACCGCCGTTGGGGCTGTCCCAGCACCCGGGCTGTCCCCTACGCGGGGGCTGTCCCGTCCTAACCCTATACGGGTAGGGGGTATAAGAGTTGGCCGAGCGATGGTCGCCGCCAGCGACCGGTCAGATGACCTATACCCCCGCGACAACGTAAACGCGAAATCGCGCCTTGTGAGGGCTCGACCGGGCAACAGTCGAAACCCTAAAAAAAGCTGGTAGATAAGCGCCGGAAGGTGTTGGCGGGCGGCGTCTTCGGCAGAGAACCATGTTCACCTGGAAAGTAAACGGCCCTGACCGCACTACTAACGCCGAGATTCCATCTCACTAGGGAAGACCTTCGCCGTTCTGCTCCTACGATGGGACGGCCACCGGCAAGATGATGGCGTGCGATCGAAGGAAATTCACCTACGAGCGTTCAAGCGCTTCACTGATACCCATATCCAGGAGCTTCCGGCCGCGGCTCGTCTGATCGTCTTAGCGGGCCCTAATGGTTCCGGCAAGTCATCCCTCTTCGACGGCTTGAAGACATGGCACTGGCTACACGGTGCCGTGGGATCGGCGTGGGACGAGACCTACGGGGCCAAAGTCGGTGCGCCACCAATGCAATGGCCTGAACACGTGCGAGTCGACTTCCACGAACCGCTGCCTGAAGGCCCTGAAGAACGGAAGAAACTGATCTACGTTCGCAGCGCGTTCCGTCATGAGGCGGACTTCAACTTGACGAGCTTGAATCGGCCTGCCTCGCCGCTCGATAGCCCCAGAGTCCAGCGCATGATTGACAACGATCAGTCTGTCTCAGATAACTACCAACGGCTGATAATGGCTACGATCAGCGGCGTTTTCAGTTCGGAAATACCGGACGATACTCCTAAAGGGGAAGTGCGCGATCGAATCATCGGCAAGGTTCAAGAAGCTATGCGCAAGGTCTTTCCAGACTTGGTGCTTGAAGGCGTCGGCGAGGTGCTGACTGACACGGGGGCGGCTGGCACGTTCTACTTCTCGAAGGGAACAGCGTCGGATTTTCTGTACAAAAACCTGTCTGCTGGCGAAAAGGCCGCTTTCGACCTCCTTCTCGACGCCGTGGTGAAGGGCACCTACTTTAATAACTCGGTATGGTGCATCGACGAGCCGGAGGGGCATCTGAACACCCGTGTCCAGGCCACGCTGATGAGAACTCTCGTGGAACTTGTGCCACCCGCTAGCCAGATGATCCTCGCCAGTCACAGCATCGGTTTCATGCGCGAAGCCTGGGAAATGGCCAAGAGAGACCCTGAATCTGTTGTCTTCCTTGATCTTCAAGACCTCGATTTCGACCAGCCGCAGGTCGTATTGCCTACGCAGCCTTCTCGCGCGTTCTGGTCGCGAGCGCTCGACGTGGCACTCGGGGATTTAGCACAACTGGTGGCACCAGAGGAAATCGTCCTGTGCGAAGGGCGGCCGAAGGTCAGAAGTCAAGACCAGAAAGCAGAATTTGATGCAAGTTGCTACCGAATAATCTTTGCAGACGAAAAGCCCAATACGGATTTTCTATCGATCGGAAACAGTGACGACGTCAAGAACGATCGGCTTGGCGCTGGTCAGGCTATCCAGGCCGTAAACGCCGGTACGCGCATCATCAGGCTAGTCGACCAGGACCTAATGGACGCGACCGAGGTCCAACAGATGAAAGACAATGGTGTTCGGGTGCTTTCGCGCCGCCACATTGAGTCCTTCCTGTTGGATGACGAAGTCTTACAAGCACTTTGCGATTCCGTTCAACAGGGTGGCACGGGACCCAATCTCATAGCTGTAAAGCAATCGGCCCTTCAGGCGAGCGTTCAGCGCGGGAATGACCCGGACGATCTCAAGTCGATCGCGGGCGAGGTGTTTAACGAAGCTCGGAGGCTTCTGTCTCTGTCGCAGCCGGGAAGCAACTGGGAGGCCTTCGCTAGAGGCAAACTGGCCCCTCTGCTGCGTCCTGGCATGAAGCCCTATGACGACTTACGGGCAGACATATTTGACTAATCCTGACGGCGCGGCGCGTCACTTGCGCGCAGGCATACAGTGCGATGGTGCCTCCCAATGACATCTGGTTTCAGCTTCCCGACGGAACCGTTTTGCACCACAACGTCTCGCCTGGCGGCACGCTCAGGATTGCAGTCGGTGAGCGTAACGCGGCGCGCGGGGCGATCTGGAATATCTGGGCAACCCCCAACTCACGTGACTTCTACATAGCTGAGCGCAGCACCGCCGACCTCGAGTACTGGAGTTTCCACAAATCCGGCATGTGGTTGCACCAGTTTGCCGACAACGAACAGGCCATGCAGCGGGCCAGGGCCGCTGGATATACCGGGAAAGGTCGTGGCGTCGATAGGTGGGAACAACCCGCCGAAATGGGCGAAACCGGTCTGACTCTGGCATTTTCGATCCGCATCAGGCAACAGGACCTGGAGGAGCAGGACGATTCCCACCTGCCGCAAGAAATCTACTGGGTGCCACCACCGCCCGAGGGTGTCGCCTGGTACCTGCTCGTCTGCATACTGCGACAAACCGGACGCGTGGTCGAACTCGATCCCCGAGAAGCGGTGCCGCTGTGCGGCTTAGGCCTCGCCGACGACCGGCAGATCCTCGTTTTTGGCCGTACGCAGCCGGTGTCCGACGAAACGAATGCTCAGATCGATCAGTGGATCGACGGATTTGTGGAACGCAATGCCAGCAGCCGTCGGGCATCCGACCGCTCTCGGTTGCTTGTCCATTCAACGGCACCCGACGGCCATCGGATGGTGTGGGATCTCGCGATACCGCCTCAGCGGCTGCGGCCGGGGCCTGAGCTAGGTAACGGCTGATGCGGGCGATGCTCGACGCTGGTCGCCCCGACCCCGAAGTCGTAGCCGACTAAACGGTTTTTGGGTTGCGGCTCGACGTAATTGCGGCGTTACGCATGTAGCCTGACCAGGTGCCGAGGCGGAGCAACGACTTCCAAGAGCTGATAACGGCCCTAACTCAGATCCTGGGCAAGGACGTGGCAACCCCAAGCGCAATGCTCCCGGACAACGCTCTGCCAGGAGTGCATCGCGAGGTCGATATCTGTGCTGAGGGTGAGGTCTCCGGCCACAAAGTCATTGTGGGTATCGAGTGCCGGGCCTCGACGTCAAAGCGGCCACGGCCCCAGACGGTCGAGTGGGTCGAGGCTATGCACGGCAAGCACTCTCACTTGTCGACAAATAAGCTCGTGTTGGTTTCCTCTAGCGGATTCACCGCCAATGCACTCAAGCTGGCCGAGTTCCTCAACATCAAGGCGATCACGCCCGAAGAAGTGACACCTGGATTTGTCGGACGGGTCGTCAACAACCTGGACAGCGTGTGGTCCAAGCAGTTCAGTTTCACTCCAGAGACGATGACCGTCGTATTTGAGCCGCCAATCACTTACGCCGACGGAGTTTCGGCTGACCGCGTCGACCTCTTCCCGATTCTGCACGCCTACATACACCGTGGTGACTCGACAGTTCTGTGCCAAGCGGGTGAGCTGCTCGCCCACATCATGAGCAACATCAATATGGACCAACCGGTGTTTGCGGATGCTACAGGCGAGGAGACTCACTTCACCCTGGACCAGGAACATCCGCGCGCGAATGACGAACCGGTGTACCTAATTGGCGGTGACGAGGCTCCAGTACCACAGACCCTCCGTCGGATCACGCTTATAGAAATCACGGGCAAGGTGAAGGCACATGTAGTTGAAGTGCCGCTGAAGCACGGCCAGTACGACGGCACGCCATACTCCACCGGGACCGCAGTGGTGGGAGATGACACCTTTCATTGGGTTATCACCGAGGGTGATGAGGGACCGCGCATGGGTGTCCGTGTGCTCAACGCGAACAGCCCGACCACTGGCCAGTTCGTGGAGGGCAGGGCGGGCGAATGGGCCGGGCGACGAGCAGCGGCTTCCCTAGATGACGACGCCGTATGAGCGAGAACGCGTCAGTGCGGTTGCGGTGATGAAGATCGCCGCGTTGGGCCTCTGCGCGCTGGCGTTCGCGTTACAGATGGCCGGTGCTTACCTGGTGATCCGGGACGTTCTGACCAGCCGGACGAACATGCGGATCTTCAACGACGGTCTCGACGAAGCCGATCGGCTCGCAGAAGACCATGCCGCGCGCGCTAAGCACGCTCCGACACCATCGTGGGCACAAGCGAGCCGCCTCGCCGTATGGCAGATAGGGCCAGCACAAGCCAGACAGCGTGAGGCACTGGTCGCCTGGGTGCGCGCGCAGAACGACATCTGTGACCGTCGCCGCTGGATCGCCGTCGCGTTGCTACTTGGGGGCTTGGTCGTCGGCTTTGTCGGCAACGTCATCTCGCTCCTGCCCCTGTGATGAATTCGCGGGGTTTGCTGTCGGCTGTCCGGTCCCTGGCTCGGTCCCCGCTGGATCCCCACCAGAGCTATTCGCAGCTTTCCGCTCTCAACACAACCAACGCGGCTGACCAGCGGGAATCGGGGGAGTGGTCAGGTCGACCACGGCGGAAATGCCCAGGACGACTCGTTCGCATCGAGTAGGTCAGGGGTTCGAATCCCCTTAGCTCCACAGGGTTTGAACAGGTCAGGGCTCAGTTGAGCTGCACGGAAGCTGCACGGTCCGCAAGAGGTTCGATCGCCGCATCCAAGCTGGTTCGCAGCTGGACACGTGGACTAACTGTTGCGGTGGGGTCGGATCCGGCGGGAGTGCCGTTTCCGACTACCCCCGCCGCCCGTTCGCGCCTTCGCGCCCTGACTTCGGATCCATCGTGTTGGGTCCCATTGCTCCTGGGTTCATCTCACCCGGTTTCATGTCGGCACAGCAGTCCTTCGCTGCGTGAGCCGCAGGCATACGCCCCATTCCCATCTGCATATGCGCGTGCTCGCTCCAATCGAGGAAGAAGCCCGAGAGAAAGATCGCGGCGACGATGAACAATCCGCCAGCGCCGACGCCGACCTACGCCAAGGCCCGGTTCAGGCGGCTCGATTGGTAACGGAGCTTGGCTGATGGTGCGGTGACCGAGTCGTCGGTTGGTTGCGCGACATCCGTCGGATCTGCCATGACTAAGGCCTCTCGTATCGGGATAAGACGCGGCCATGCTACCCCACCGGGGGTGGGGTGGGGTGGGGTAGCGTAGGCGATGGCTTACCGCGATGCCGGGGCGGCTGGGAGGCCGCTGGAAGGGGACGATGATGACGGAGGAGTTGACCGCCAAGAAACAGGCTGCACTGGGTCGGCTCAAAACTGCGCGGGGCCATCTCGACGGGATCATCAGGATGCTGGAATCCGACGCGTACTGCGTGGACGTGATGAAGCAGATTTCCGCGGTGCAGTCAGCATTGGAGCGCACCAACAGGGTGATGTTGCACAACCACCTGGAAACCTGCTTCTCGGAAGCTGTCGTAACTGGTCAGGGCCAGCAGGCGATCGCAGAGCTGGTCGATGCGCTCAAGTTCAGTCCTGCCCTGACTGGGCCCGACGCGTGCCTGAACGGCACGACGGCGGACGCTAGGGCTCGGACGTAGCTCCGTCGCGGCTAGCGACAGCAGTTCGGGTCGAGCACGGTGCACAGCGCGACGAGTGCGTCGCGGCGGGGTCGGTGATACACATTCATCCCGCGACGTTCGGACTCGACCAAACCTGCACGGCGTAGTTGGGACAGGTGATGGCTCACTGTCGATTCGCTCAGTTCCACCGCCGACGCGAGATCGCAACTACAGACCTCGCCCGCCTCTGAACTGAACAACAGCGACACCAACTTGACCCGCACCGGGTCTGCTAACGCCTTGAGCCGCAACGCAATTGCCAAGGCCGCATCGTCGTCGACGGGACCGGCGGCGACCGGTGAACAGCACACGGGCGCGGACATATCCACCGCCGGCAACGTCTTGGGCATGTCGCCATCCTGCCACAAGGTTGACTTATATCGAAGAGGTGGCAGGATTGGCGTAGTCGGTAGTTCGACATAAGCCACAGAGGTAAGGGGAATCCGTCATGTCCCGCACCCAACTCGCACTCAACGTGGACGACCTTGACGAGGCCATCGCGTTCTACTCCAAGCTGTTCAATGCCGCCCCCGCCAAGGTCAAACCGGGCTACGCGAACTTCGCGGTCACCGAACCGCCCTTGAAGCTCGTCCTCATCGAAAACCCTGGCCACGGTGGGAGTCTCAACCATCTCGGCATCGAGGTGGAGTCCAGCGATGCCGTGCACTCCGAGATCGCCCGCCTGACCGACGAGGGCCTCTTCACCGAGGAAGAACTTGGGACAACCTGCTGCTTTGCCACCCAGGACAAGGTATGGGTGACCGGACCCGCGGGCGAGAAGTGGGAGGTGTACACCGTCCTCACTGACTCCGAGTCGTTCGGCACTGACTCCACCGCACTGGCCAACGGGGCTGGCACCATCAGCACCTGCTGCACCGCATTAACCAGCGACCACGCAACAGACGAATCGTGAGCCAGCGAATAAAACGAGAGACGCCGCCTGCGGTCGCGGAGAAGTTATCGCGGCTCGATCAACTCCTGCCGGTGTGGATTGGCCTTGCGATGGCTACCGGTCTACTGCTCGGAAGACTCATCCCAGGACTCAACATCGCCCTGAATCACGTTCAGATTGACGGTATCTCGCTGCCCATCGCCATCGGCCTATTGGTGATGATGTACCCGGCTCTCGCCAAGGTCCGTTACGGCAGGCTGAACACCGTGACCGGCGACCGCAGACTGCTCGCAAGCTCACTCATCCTCAACTGGCTCGTCGGCCCCACGCTGATGTTTACGTTGGCGTGGCTGCTGCTGCCACATCTCCCTGACTACCGTACCGGTCTAATCATCGTGGGCTTGGCGCGCTGCATCGCGATGGTGATCATGTGGAATGAGCTTGCCTGTGGCGACCGGGAAGCCGCCGCCGTGCTCGTCGCACTGAATTCATTGTTCCAGGTCATCATGTTCGGCGTCCTCGGCTGGTTCTACCTCTCGGTGTTACCTGGCTGGCTTGGCCTGCCGCAAAGCACCATCAGCGCCTCGCCCTGGGAGATCGCCAAATCCGCCCTCGTCTTCCTCGGCATCCCCCTATCGGCCGGATACCTCACTCGACGCTTCGGCGAGAACACCAGAGGACGCGACTGGTACGAGTCCTCGTTCCTCCCCAGAGTCGGAGCATGGGCGCTCTACGGGCTGCTGTTCACCATCGTCATTCTCTTTGCGTTGCAAGGACACCAGATCACCAGCCGGCCACTCGACGTACTTCGCATCGCGATCCCGTTGTTGGCCTACTTCGCCATCATGTGGGGTGGCGGGTACCTGCTGGGAGTAGCTATCGGCCTCGGATATCAACGCACCGCCACGTTGGCATTCACGGCTGCGGGCAACAATTTCGAATTGGCCATCGCGGTATGCATCGCGACGTACGGGGCCACCTCGGGACAGGCGCTTGCCGGTGTCGTCGGCCCCCTTATCGAAGTCCCGGTCCTGGTAGCCCTGGTCTACGTTTCGCTGGCCTTGAGGGGGCGATTCTCCGCCGCCCGTGACAGGGCCGCGTGATGCCGAACCCGCAGTGCCGCCCCTCCCGCAAACGGATACAACACAAGCTAGCGTCCGCAGTAGCTTCCTCAGCGGTCTTTCGAACCCCCGTGGCTCCCGCCGGGACCCGCGATTGTCAAGCCTGCCTCGGGCACTCATTCGGACTGCCGAACGGTGGCCAGGCATCAGACGGCTTGGCCGTCGGGCGTGGCCAGGTGGCGCATGATTCGTTCGTTGAGTGTGGCGATGGTGGCGAGCTCGGCCGGTGTGAACAGGTCGATGAAGTGCCGGCGGACGTCCTCGACGTGCCGTGGTGCGGCCCTTTCGATGGCGGCGCGTCCGGCCGGCAGTAGCGCAACGACGGTGCTGCGGGCGTCGTCGGGATTGAGCTCCCGGCTGATCAGCCCGTCCTGTTGCATGCGCCGCCAACCTCGAAAGGACGGTCCCATGCGCGTTTTCGTCCCCGGCGGGACCGGCCATGCCGGCTCGCACATCATCCCCAGCTCTCCGATGCGGACCTGGTGGCTCGGATAATCGGCGATCCGCCCAATCCGCTTCTCGCTCAGCGCTTTTGGCCGCGAATCAGACGTGCCGTGACTCGGTGTGCAGCTTCTGAGCCGGTGCCGCCGACGCACCCCTTGCCCATAGTCGCCAAACCCAACAATTCCGGTGGACCCGTCGCCGAGCTCGACGGGCGCCACGAAGGTGGCCCAAGCACGGGCCGGCTCGGTCCTGGTGGCCAACAACCGTGATGACCACCTCGCCTTCGGCAAGGGCTCGAGTTTGCGTCGGCGACGTCGACGACACTGTGCGCCTTCTTCGACGGATCGCTGCGGACGGCCAACTACCAGTGCGGACGGAACTGACTGTCGCCACAACTATTCCCGGCAGGCGCGGCTGGTGTCGGCTGGCGACCGCGCCGCGCTAGGGTGGGTGCCATGGTGACCGTCGGCGCGGTGGACGTCGTCGACGACGTCGGCCCGGCGGCGTGGTTGACCGAAACGGTGCGCCGTTTCGCCTACAACGTCGAATCGCTGCTTCCTGACACGTTCGCCGCCTACGCGCGGGTCTTCCACCCGGCTCACCACGGCGCGAAACAGGTGCGTTGGGACCAGATCGCGCGCGTCAACGGCAAAGTTGCGCACCCGCTGATGCAATTCACTCGGCTGATCGGCTACGCCTCGCGTTACGAAAAGGCTTATTGCGCAACACAGCCGGGACTTTTCGACGAAGCGCCAGAGGTGGGCTCGCTGCCCGCGGGGACGGCCGCCTTGTTGGCTGAAGTGCTGGCACGACACACCACGACCGCCGACCGGTGCTGGTTTGCGGTGTGGTGGGGTTTCGCCGACCTTGACCCCGCGTTCGATGAGCGGCCGATCTTCTCGCTGCCGCAGCGCGAATACTGGTTGGCTCGTGGTCCGCTCTCCGCGGCAGCCCAATCGTTGGGATTCTTAGGACACAGCCATCGGTCGGCCAACCTGTGGTGGCCCGACGACCACGCCTGGTGCGTGGCGACCGACATCGACTTGGACAGCACATATGTGGGCGCGTCGGCCGCGTGCGTCGAGGAGCTGTTGGCGAGCCGAGAGTTGGAGGTGGCGAGGCTGGACGTCACCGCCGGCGTCGCCGCCGACAGCGACCACCTCAATGCGGCACCGCGGGGTGGCCCGCCCGGCCGCGGCCGGACGGACACCGCGCCCGGATCCGCATGAAAGCCTGGCACGCTGAAGCGCTCTGCGGCGCAGCGACATCGCACCCGGGGCGGCCGCGCCCCGGTGCGCGAATGAGGTAGTGATCTCATCCGTTCGGCTGAGGCAACGCTCACGCCATGGTGCTTACCTTTCGAGTGTTGAAACCACAGCAAAGGAGTCGACCGTGACTATCGTCGCAACCACCATCATCCACCCGAATCAAGGTGTGGCGTGGGATGACATCCACAAGCAACTGAAGCGCGCCATGGACCTCGCCAAGAAGCACGGCGCGCAGAACGCCACGGCGCTGGTCAACGTGGTCGGCGGGCAAGGCACCAACTCACTCGGCCTGCTGAGCACGGCCGACGACTGGGCAAGCTATGGCCAGATTCAGCAAAGCCTCACCACCGACCCGGACTACCAGGGTCTGCTGGTCGACGCCGGTCAGCTCGCGACATGGGAGAACTACGTCAGCCAGACGATCGACGTGTGAGCCAATTGACGGGAGCGGGCCGGCGCCGGGGCGTCCGGCCCGCTCCGCTCGGCGCCGCCGCAGCGGGCCGACGCTTCACCGCGTATACCGTTGCACAGCAAAACATTTCGCGATCATCGACATAGCCGGTGGTCGGCCACCAAACGAAGAGCTATGTCAGGAAGTGAACGGTGTGAGTCGCCGGCTACGGTTTGGGACGAGTGGGGGAGCACACTCGATGCCGGAGGGGCTGAACCGAGTCCTATAGGAACAACCCGAAGCCAGACCGTCACCGCTCAAGAAGAGGGTTGTTTCGCGAGGTTTCCGCTTTATCAGCCCCTCCCACGACAAGCCGCTAGCCGCCGACCGTCTCGTGAGGACGCCGAGACGGTTCCCGCCAGGCGCGCTCGCCCAGCAGCCGTAACCCGTTGAGCGCGACGAGGATTGTGGAGCCCTCGTGACCCGCCACGCCCAGGGGCAGCGGGAGGTGCCCGAGCAGGTCCCAGGCCACCAACGCGGTGACGAACGTCGTGGCGATGGCCAGGTTGGCGACGACGACGCGCCGCGCGCGCCGCGCCAACGTGATCACCGCGGGGATCGTCATCAGGTCGTCGCGCACGGTGACGGCATCGGCAGTCTCCAGCGCCAGGTCGGCGCCGCCGC